>NZ_JASCPQ010000029.1:0-53505 GCF_029959305.1 Pseudomonas sp. PS01297 | reverse complement strand
GTTTAAGAGATCGCGAGGCAAGCTCGCTCCTACAGTCTTTGCAGCTTTTACAACGCCAACGGCGCCCTTTCACAAATGGTATTCAGCGCCGCCGCCCACTCCGGGTTGTCATTGAGACACGACACCAGCACCAACTCCTCGCCCCCCGCCTCAATAAACTGCTCGCGTCCGCGATCGCCGATCTCTTCCAGGGTCTCGATGCAATCGGCGACAAACGCCGGGCACATCACCAGAATTTTCTTCACGCCGTCTTTGGCCAGCGCATCCAGACGCGCTTCGGTGTAGGGTTCGATCCACTTGGCCCGGCCCAGTCGCGACTGAAAGGCCACCGACCATTTGCCCTCCGGCAAGCCCATGCGCTCGGCAAACGATTGTGCGGTGCGCAAGCATTGCGCCCGGTAGCAGGTCGCCAGCACTTCGGTCGATGCATTCTGGCAGCAATCGGCATTTTTGAAGCAGTGATTGCCGGTCGGGTCCAGCTTGTGCAAATGCCGCTCAGGCAAGCCGTGAAAGCTCAGCAACAAGTGATCGTAGTCTTGCTCCAGGTGCGGCCGGGCGCTGGCCACCAAGGCGTCAAGGTATTCAGCCTGATCGTAAAACGGCTGCACGATCGAGAACTGCATCGACAGTTTTTTGGCCTTGACCACCCGCTTGGCTTCTTCAATCACCGTGGTCACGGTGCTGTCGGCGAACTGTGGATACAGTGGCGCCAGCGTCACCTGCTTGATGCCTTGCGCAGCCAGACGCGTGAGCACGGTTTCAATCGACGGCTCGCCATAGCGCATGGCCAGCTCGACCGGGCCTTTGGTCCATTCGCGGGTCATGGCCTGCTGCAAGCGGCGGCTCAACACCACCAGCGGTGAGCCCTCGTCCCACCAGATCGAGGCGTAGGCATGCGCCGACTGCTCGGGCCGCTTGATCAAAATCAAAGACACCAACAGTCGACGCACAGGCCACGGCAAGTCGATGACGTAAGGGTCCATCAAAAACTGGTTCAAGTAGCTGCGTACATCCGCTACCGAAGTAGACGCCGGCGAACCCAGGTTAACCAGCAACAGCGCGTGGTCGGTCATGCAACATCCTATTTCAGAGGCGGGCGGAAAGATCGTCTAGCGCCGCACGCAAATCGGTGAACTGAAAAGTGAAACCGGCAGCCAGCAAGCGGGCGGGCATTGCCCGCTGGCCACCCAACAATAACGTTGCCATCTCGCCCAATCCCACCTGCAAAACAAACGCCGGTGCTGGCATGAACGCCGGGCGGTGCAACACGCTGCCCAAGGTTTTGGCGAACTCAGCGTTGCGTACCGGGTGCGGGGCGCAGGCATTATAAGGACCCGAGGCGGCATTCTCATGCACAAGAAAATCAATCAGGGCAATTTGGTCTTTGATGTGAATCCACGACATCCATTGCCGACCGTTGCCCACCGGGCCGCCCAAGCCCATCTTGAACGGCAGCAACAGGCGCGACAAAAAGCCGCCCTCAGCCGCCAACACCAACCCCGTGCGCACCAGCACCACACGAATGCCCAAGGCTTGGGCACGCTGGGCAGTTTCTTCCCAGGCAATGCACAAGTGGGACGCGAAATCGTCGTTGACCGGCGGCGATTCTTCGGTCAGTTCACGCTCACCGCCGTCGCCATACCAGCCAACGGCCGACCCGGAGATCAGCACCGAAGGTTTGTGTTCGAGGCTTTCGAGCCAGACTAAAAGCGTTTCGGTGAGCGTGACCCGGCTGCTCCACAACTGCGCCTTGCGCTTGCGTGTCCAGCGGCCGCCGGCAATCGGCGCCCCGGCCAGATTGACCACGACGTCTACTGGCTCGTGGCTTAACTCAACCAGGTGCTCGATGCCCCGAACGCCCGCCCCGCACAGTGCTTGCACGCGTTCAGGCTGGCGGCTCCACACACTCAGGCGATGACCTTGCGCCAGCCAGTGACGACACAGTTGGCGGCCTATCAAGCCTGTACCGCCGGTCAGCAATATGTGCATGGGGTGAACCTCCCGAGGAGTTTTATGCAGAGCACTGGTCTATTTTTAAAATAAGGCCCATTAATGGGCCATTAGCCTTATAAAGAATAGGTCAGTCTGACTCGGCAGGCGCACTAAAACCTATACCAAAAAATAAATTTGTACAGGTATTATAGAAAACGAAGTCTGTGCAAACAGGGGAACGAGACCAATATGACTGTACCCATTGCGATCATCGGAGCCGGCATTGCCGGACTCTCAGCCGCCAACGCGCTGCACAAGGCCGGTTATGCGGTTCATCTTTTTGATAAAAGTCGAGGCAGCGGCGGGCGCATGTCGAGCAAGCGCAGCGATGCCGGCGCGCTGGATCTGGGTGCACAGTATTTCACTGCCCGTGACCGTCGATTTGTCGATGAAGTCCAGCAGTGGCAAGCCCATGGCTGGGCTGCCGAATGGTCCCCGCATTTGTACAACCACAAAAACGGCCAACTGACCCCCTCGCCCGACGAGCAAACCCGCTGGGTCGGCGCACCGCGCATGAGCGCAATCACACGCGGGATGCTTGGGCGCCTGACGGTGAACTTTTCGTGCCGAATTACCGATTTGATCCACGGCGAAAAACACTGGCATTTGCTCGACTCGGACGAATGCACCCATGGCCCTTTTAGCCATGTGATTGTTGCCACCCCTGCCCCGCAGGCAATCGCTCTGCTGGCCGCAGCACCTAAACTGGCCACCACCGTTGCCGGGGTCAAGATGGACCCTACCTGGGCCGTCGCTTTGGCTTTCGAAACACCGCTCGAGACCCCGATGGAGGGCTGCTTTGTACAAGACAGCCCGCTGGACTGGCTGGCCCGCAACCGCAGCAAGCCCGGCCGCGAAGACACCCCGGACACTTGGGTTTTGCACGCGACCAGCGCCTGGAGCAAACAGAACCTCGACCTGCCCAAAGATGCCGTGATCGAGCACTTGCACGGTGCCTTTGCCGAGCTGATCCACTGCACCATGCCGGCGCCGGTCTTCACCCTGGCCCACCGCTGGCTCTACGCCCGGCCGTCTTCTGCCCATGAATGGGGCGCCCTGGCCGATGCTGACCTGGGACTCTATGCCTGCGGCGACTGGTGCTTGTCTGGACGGGTCGAAGGGGCCTGGCTCAGCGGCCAGGAAGCCGCCCGCCGATTGATCGAGCACTTGTCATGAATCGCATTAATCCGCGCAAACTGCTGCTGTCCAAATGGACGGCAGCCCAGCCCAAACACCGCGAAAAACACTTTCTGGTCACCCAATTGTTCTGCGACGAAGAAGGCACCGTGCTGGAAGTCGAGCTTCAGGCCGTGCTCACCCAGCGCAACCAGCGCCTGCCATGGCAACACTTGCAAGCGGCGGATGAGTGGAAGCTGGGCTGGCTGTAACTGACCCGCCTGAACCTCAAATACCTGTACAAGATATTTGACTTGTACAAGCCTGCGCTTATGATGAAACCAAGTTGTACATCAATTAAAAGATGTACAAGTATTTCTTGGAGGTTCGTAACATGGGCAGCACTGCTTCTTGCCAGCACAAACCAAAAATTGCCATCAGTGCCTGCTTGCTGGGCGCCGAGGTTCGCTTCAATGGTGGGCACAAAGAATCGCGGCTGTGCAGTCAGACCCTGAGCGAGCATTTTGAATTTGTACCGCTATGCCCCGAGGTTGCCATTGGCCTGGGCACTCCCCGCCAGGCCATACGGCTGGTCGGCGACCCGGCGCAGCCTCAGGCTGTCGGCAGTGTCGATAACCAACTGAACGTTACCCGGCCGCTGCACGATTACGGCGTAGAAATGGCCGCGGCGCATACCGACATCTGTGGCTACATCTTTATGCAAAAGTCGCCATCGTGCGGGCTTGAACGGGTCAAGGTGTACCAGGACGGCGGTCGCCCTGCCGAATTGAGCGGCCGTGGCATTTATGCCCAGGCGTTTTGCGCGGCGCACCCGGATTTACCCGTGGAAGAAGACGGCCGCCTGAATGACCCGGTGCTGCGTGAAAACTTCCTGACCCGTGTGTACGCCTACAGCGACTGGCAAGCCTTGCTCAAGCAAGGCATCACGCGCCGCACTCTCACCGAATACCACGCCCGTTACAAATATCAGCTCATGGCCAACAGCCCGGTGCAATACAAGGCGCTGGGCAACCTGCTGGGCAACCTCGGCAAGCAAGACCCGCGAGACATCGCTCCGCACTATTTCAGCGAATTGATGAAAGCGCTGAAAAAATGCGCCACGCGTCGTACTCACACCAACGTGCTGCAACACCTGAGCGGCTACCTCAAGCGCTCCATCAGCGCCGAAGACAAGCAGGAAATGCAGCAACTGATCAGCCAGTACCTCAAGGGCATTGTGCCGCTGGTGGTGCCACTGACCCTGCTCAAGCATCACTTCCGCCAGCACCCGGACCTTTACATCTCGCGGCAGGTCTACCTGCAACCGCACCCTGAAAACCTCAGCCTGCGTAATGCTATCTGACAATGAATGATGACCTGATCATGTCCAACACACCCGACTCGGACTACAGCAAAGCCCTGGCTGAAGGCTGGATACCGATCCGCGAAGTCGCCCGCATGACCGGTGTCAACGCCGTCACGCTGCGTGCCTGGGAGCGCCGGTACGGCCTGATCGTGCCCTTTCGTACCGCCAAAGGGCACCGTCTGTTCTCCACCGACCATGTGCTGCGTATTCGGCGCATTCTGACCTGGCTCAACCGCGGGGTTTCGGTCAGCCAGATCAAACCGCTGCTCGATTCTGCCCCCTCTTACCATGAGCCTGCCGACAATGATTGGCACGCATGGCGCCAAGCGCTGACCCTGGCGATCCGCGAACTGGCGGAACGCCGCCTTGATGACAACTTCAATCAGGTCATGTCGCTGTACCCGGCCCAACCCTTGTGCGAGCACCTGTTGATGCCGCTGATCAGCGAGCTGGAACAACACTGGCACGGCCAATTTGGCGCGCAACTGGAACGCGTATTTTTTGAGTCCTGGCTGCGCAGCAAACTGGGCGCGCGGATTTACCACAACAACCGCTCCCTCAGCGGCCCGCCAGTGCTGCTGATCAACCAGTCAGACAGGCCATTCGAGCCCCATCTATGGCTTACCGCCCTGATGGTCAGCAGCAGCCATTGCCCGGTTGAAGTGTTTGACGCCCAGATACCCGGCAGTGAGCTGGCGGTGGCTGTCGAGCGGCTCAACGCCCGCGCGGTGGTGCTGTATTCGAGCAAACCGTTGAACCTGCAACACCTGCCAAAACTGTTAAGTGCGATCACTTGCCCGGTGTTGATTGCCGGGCCCTCGGTGTCCATCCACAACGACGAATTAGCGGTATCCAGCGCTGAAAGCGCGGCTTTGTCTTTGGCAAAGGACCCCATCGAAGCCCATCAACGCCTGAGCCAACTTCGCCTCTTTTAGTGCTTTCAAGGAACAGACATGCAACTTTTGTGGTTACGCAGCGATTTGCGCCAACATGACAACACCGCTCTGAGCGCCAGTGCCGAGCGCGGCCCGACCGTGGCCGTGTACCTGATCAGCCCTGAGCAATGGCTGGCGCACGACGACGCGCCCTGCAAAGTCGATTTCTGGTTGCGCAACTTGAGCATCTTGAGCGACAGCCTGAAACGGTTGAACATCCCGCTGCTTATCCGCACCGCCACCACCTGGGATCAGGCGCCCGCTGTGCTGCTTGAGTTATGCCAGCAACTGGGCATTGATGACGTGCACGTCAACGAGGAATACGGGATCCATGAAACCCGTCGCGACCACGCTGTTGCCGACGCACTTAAGGCCCAAGGCATCGGCTTTCACAGCTATCTGGACCAGTTGCTGTTTGCGCCCGGCAGCCTCCTGACGCAGTCCGGCTCGTATTTTAAGGTGTTCACCCAATTTCGCCGGCTCTGCTACAACCGCTTGCACATGGCCCTGCCGAAAACCATCACGGCGCCCAAAGCGCAAGCGGCCCTCCTGATCAAACGCGATAGCGTGCCGCAAGCCATCCCCGGCTTTGAAACACCGCCCCAGGCTCTGCGTGATCTCTGGCCCGCCGGTGAAGATGAAGCCCATGAGCGTTTGGCGCGCTTTACCAGTGAACAAATTCACTACTACCAGGACGAGCGCGATTTACCCGCCAAGCCGGGTACCAGCCAGCTGTCCACCTATCTGGCCGCAGGCGTTCTTTCGCCTCGCCAGTGCTTGCATGCGGCGCTGGGCAGCAACAACGGCGAGTTCGAAAGCGGCAGCCCTGGCGTCTTTACCTGGGTCAACGAGCTGCTCTGGCGCGAGTTCTACAAACATGTGCTGGTGGGCTTCCCGCGTGTCTCACGGCACCGCGCCTTCAAACCAGAAACCGAATATTTGCCTTGGCGTAACGCCCCGGCCGAACTGGCCGCCTGGCAAGAAGGCCGTACCGGCGTGCCGATTGTCGACGCGGCGATCCGCCAACTGCTGGCCACCGGCTGGATGCACAACCGCCTGCGCATGGTGGTGGCGATGTTCCTGACCAAAAACCTGTTGATCGACTGGCGCGAAGGCGAGCGTTTTTTCATGCGCCATTTGATTGATGGCGACCTCGCGGCCAACAACGGCGGCTGGCAGTGGAGCGCATCAACCGGTACAGACTCCGTTCCGTATTTCAGAATTTTCAACCCGTTAAGCCAGTCCGAGCGCTTCGATTCTGAAGGGCTATTCATCAAGCACTGGTTGCCCGAGCTCGCTGCACTGAATAAAAAAGAAGTGCACAACCCGGCCTCTGCTGGCGGCCTGTTTGGTGTAGCCAATTACCCTGCGCCTATTGTCGATCTGAAGAAAAGCCGCGAACGCGCCCTCAGCGCCTTCAAAAGCCTGCCTTCACGACAACTTCTCGAGGTGGAACATGATTGAAGGTCGTCGCATCTGGTTAACCGGCGCCAGCAGCGGTATTGGCGCGCACATGGCAAAAGAGCTGCTGCAACGTGGCGCCCACCTTGCCTTGACCGCCCGCACTCTGGGCCCGCTGGTGGCGTTGTCTGAACGCTTCCCCGGCCAGGTGTTGCTGGTGCCCGGCGACCTGACTGACCATCTGCAAGTGCGTGAAATCGGCATGACCATCGCGCAAAGCTGGGGTGCCCTGGACACGGTCATCCTGAGCGCTGGAACCTGTGAATATGTCGATGTCAGACAATTTGATGCCAGGGTGATCGAGCGCTCGGTGTGCACCAACTTGCTGGCCAGCAGTTATTGCATTGAAAGCGCGCTGCCCTTGCTGCGCGCCGGACGCACACCGCATTTGGTGGGCGTAGTCAGTGCGGTCACGACCTCGCCGCAGCGCCGGGCACAAGCTTTTGGTGCGGCAAAGTCGGGGCTGCGTTACTTACTTGAATCACTGCGGGTTGATCTGGCTGACGAAGGGATTGATGTGACCTTGGTCAGCCCAGGCTTTGTCGATACGTCGCGGGCAGAAAACCCTGAGCTGTCAATACAGGGCCGCTGGCCTGCCTCTAAAGCCGCTGCCTACATCTGCCAGCAGCTACAAAAACGCCCGCGGGAAGTCGTATTCCCGACACGCTTGCTAAAACTGCTCAACCTGCTGGCCACCCTGCCAAAACGCATGCAGGTTGCACTGGCCAAGCGCCTGTCACGCAGCCATGGCGAGACCTCGCTCTAAGCCTGTGAGGCTGCGGGTGATTGGTCAGCGGGTTTACACCTGAGCGCGGCTCTGCCTTACACTGCGCGCCTATGACCAACATCGCCCTGACCGACATTACTGAACCTGCCGTTACGTGTTCGACGTGCGCGGCCTGTTGCTGCCAACTGGAAGTGATGCTGATCACCCACACCGGTGTACCCGAGCGTTTTATCGACAACGATGACTGGGGCGGTGAGGTGATGCTCAGGCTGGACGATGGCTGGTGTGCTGCGCTGGATCGCAACACCATGATGTGCACGATTTATGAACAGCGCCCGCTGATTTGTCGAGAGTTCGAGATGGGCGACGTTGAATGCCTGAATGAACGTCAGGGGATTTCGACGGCGTACGTGTAGGAGCGAGCGTCTTTTAAGATCAAAAGATCGCGAGGCGAGCTCGCTCCTACAGGGGTTGTTACAGCGGGAAGGTGTAGTGCAGCGAGTAGCTTTCTACGCCGTCGTTGGTGCTGGACAACCCGGCATTGGAGTAGTGAGTCGCGCGAATGCCGACTTCATGCCCGCCCGCAAAGCGCAGGCCAAAGCCTAGGCGGTCTTCAAACTGGAATGCCGTGCCCAATTTGTTGCGCTCGACCTCGGTGTGGCCAAACACCGCCACGCCGATCCCGGCTTCCAGGTAAGGCTTGACCGTTTCGCCGGCAAATTCGTACACAAAGACAGGCGAGAACGACAGGCTGTTGTTCGCCGAAGACTTGTCGCCTTCCCAATAGGTGTAAGCGCCGCTCCAGTAACCGGTCAAACGACCGACGTCACTTTGCAGCCAGCTTTTGTCCCAATTTGAATTCAAGCCCAGACGATAGGTCATCGTTGACTCACTGGTGTGCCCCACACCGAATTCAATGCCGGCCGCTTGTGCCGTATAGCTATACCCCAGAGCGGCCGTTGCCAGCGCCACCAAGCCAATCAAACGTTTCATATGAAAATCCTATTTTCGTATGCCGATCTTAATTTTTATGTACCTCATCAAACCGATGAGTATGAATCTCCAGCCCCTGAGAAAGTTCAACGACTCAAATGCTCTTCATGTTTTCTTACAGATCGAAGCTTCGCACAAGACCAGATTTATTCCACAACACATGAAGGATATTTCTTAGAGATTCGGGGGACGCGCTGGTCCATAGCTGCGTTTCCCGCGCAGGGCCGGTCGCCAACAGGTCGCGCTCGTCCAATAAGCGTTGCAGTTGGCGGGCCACGGCGGCGCCGGTGTCGATCAAGACGATCGACGGTGGGAGCATTTGGCTGAGCAAAGGCTTGAGGAAGGGGTAATGCGTGCAGCCCAGAATAATGGTGTCGCAGCCGGCGGCCAGCAGCGGCTCGACATAGCCGCGCAGCATCGTGCGCAAGGCCTCGCTGCTCAGATCGCCGGTTTCGATCAATTCCACCAGGCCGGGGCACGGCTGGGTGATGACCTTTACGGAACTGGCGAAGCGGTCGAGCAAGGCGGCGAACTTGGCACTCTGCAAGGTGCCGGTGGTGGCGAGCACGCCGACCACGCCACTGCGGGTCGCTGCCGCAGCGGGTTTTACCGCAGGCTCCATACCGACCATGGGCCAGTCGGGGTAGCGCTGACGCAAATCTGCCACGGCCGCCACGGTCGCTGTGTTGCACGCCAGCACCAAGGCCTTGGCCCCTTCACGCTGGAAAAACTCAGCCATGATCGCGCAGCGCTCACGAATGAACTCGGGGCTTTTTTCGCCGTAGGGAATATGCCCGCAGTCGCCGACATAGAGCAGCGATTCGTTGGGCAACAATTGGTTGATCTCGCGTAACACCGACAAACCGCCGACGCCGGAATCGAACACACCAATCGGCGCTTCACTCATGGACAGCCCCGCACACGCTACAGGCCGGATCGCGCTTGACCCGCAACTCGCGAAAGCGCGTGGTCACGGCGTCAATCAATAACAGGCGCCCCACCAGTGGCTCGCCAAAACCGGCCAGCAACTTGAGTGCCTCCAGCGCTTGCAGGCTGCCGACCAGCCCCACCAGCGGACCGATGACGCCGGCTTCGCTGCACGTCAGCTCTTCGTCGCTGCCGTGCCCATATAGACAGTGGTAACACGGGCTCGCGGGCTGGCGCGGGTCAAAAACCGACAACTGCCCCTCAAGGCGAATCGCTGCACCGCTGACCAATGGCTTGCGCGCCGCGACACAGGCGCGGTTGACGGCCTCGCGGGTGCCAAAGTTGTCACAGCAATCGAGCACCACGTCCACCGCGGACACGGCCTCGGCCAGCGAGTCGGCATCCAGCGCCGAGCGATGGGCAACCAGTTTGATGTGCGGGTTCAGCAGACGAAGACGGCGCATGGCCGAGTCGACCTTGCTTTCGCCGACATTGGCGCTGTCGTGGATGATCTGGCGTTGCAGGTTGGTCACGTCGACGCTGTCGAAATCAGCCACGTGCAGCTCACCCACACCCGCTGCCGCCAGGTACAGCGCCACCGGCGAGCCCAGCCCGCCCAGACCGACAATCAGCGCACGGCTGTTTTTCAGCTTGAGCTGGCCGTCGATGTCGACCTGTTGCAACAGGATCTGTCGGCTATAGCGCAACAGCTCCTCATCGGTCAGCACGGCAGGCGGCCCAGGGTAATGCGTTCGTGGGCGCCCAGGTCTTTACGGCTTTCTACCTGTTCAAAGCCCGCGTCTTGCAGCAGCTCACGAACCGCAGCGGCCTGGTCGTAGCCGTGTTCAAGCATTAACCAGCCACCGGCATTTAGATGCAGCGGGGCTTGGGCAATGATGTGGCGAATGTCATCCAGACCGTCAGCACCGGCCACCAGCGCACTTTCAGGCTCGAAGCGCACGTCGCCTTCGGCCAGGTGCGAGTCACCTGCGGCGATGTAGGGCGGGTTGCTGATGATCAGGTCAAAGCGTTGATCTGCCAGAGCGCTGAACCAGTGGCTGTGCAGTACGCTGACGTTGGCCAGTTGCAAACGCTGGCGGTTGCGTTCGGCCAGCGCCACGGCTTCAGGCACGCGGTCGACCGCCGTCACCTGCCAGGCGCCACGCTCACTGGCCAACGCGAGGGCAATCGCCCCGCTGCCGGTGCCCAGGTCCAGCACTTTGGCCGGGGTCTGGGGCAGCAACGCCAATGCCGTTTCGACCAGCAGCTCGGTGTCCGGGCGCGGGATCAAGGTGTGCGGCGCGACTTCCAGGTCGAGCTTCCAAAACCCTTGCTGGCCCAAAATATAGGCCACCGGTTCACCTTGGCGACGGCGCTGCAAGAAGTCTGAAAAGGTCGACGCGGCTTCGCTGCTGACGATTTTTTCTGGCCACGTGTGCAGGTAACTGCGCGGTTTGCCCAGCGCGGCCGCCAGCAACAGCTCCGCATCAAGACGGGCGGTGGGCGAGTCGGGCAATTCAGCGGCACGTAACAAACTGGCAATAATGGTCATTTATTCACCCAGGGCTGTCAGTTGGTCAGCCTGATATTCCGCTAACAATGGCTCAATAACGGCATCAACACCGCCGGCCAATACTTCATCCAGTGAATACAAGGTCAAGTTGACGCGATGGTCTGTCACACGGCCTTGCGCGAAGTTGTAGGTGCGAATGCGCTCGGAACGGTCGCCCGAGCCCACCAGCAATTTACGCTCGCTGGCGATCGCGTTGGCCGCGGCGCTGGTTTGCTGGTCATTCAATTTAGCTGAAAGCCAGGACATCGCCCGTGCCCGGTTTTTATGCTGGGAACGCTCTTCCTGACACTCGACCACAATGCCGGTCGGCAAGTGCGTGATACGAATGGCCGAGTCGGTTTTGTTGACGTGCTGACCACCCGCCCCCGAAGAACGGTAGGTGTCGACGCGCAAGTCGGCCGGGTTGATCTCGATTGCTTCTTGCTCGTCAGGCTCAGGCAAAACGGCAACGGTACAGGCCGAGGTGTGGATACGGCCCTGAGATTCGGTGGCCGGTACACGCTGCACGCGGTGGGCGCCGGACTCGAACTTCAGCTTGCCGTACACATTCTCGCCTTCGACCCGGGCGATGACTTCTTTATAGCCGCCATGTTCGCCGATGCTTTCTGACAGGATCTCGACCCGCCAGCCACGACGCTCGGCGTAACGCGAGTACATGCGAAACAGGTCGCCGGCAAAAATAGCCGCTTCATCACCGCCGGTGCCCGCGCGAATTTCGAGGAAGACGTTGCGCCCGTCGTTCGGGTCTTTGGGCAAGAGCATGCGTTGCAGGTCTTTTTCCAGCCCGATGAGCTGCTCTTTGGCTTCGCGGACTTCTTCAACCGCCATTTCGCGCATGTCAGGGTCGTTGTCCTTGAGCAGCGCCTGGGCACCTTCGAGGTCTTCCTGCACCTTGAGCCACTTAACGTAGGCGGCAACAATGGGCTCAACCTCCGCGTACTCCTTGGAGTAGGCGCGGAACTTGGTTTGATCAGAAATGACCTCGCCATCGCCAAGCAAGGCGGTCAATTCTTCAAATCGATCCCGGAGGATGTCCAGCTTATTAAGCAGTGACGCTTTCATTACAGTTTTTTATCCGCAGAGCTATCCGATGAGCCCTCACCGAGGGCAAAAAGTTCTTGGGCCATGGCCAGCGCATCGAGGCGGCCTTCGGCGGAAAGCTTTTTAAGCTGCACGCTGGGGGCGTGAAGCAATTTATTGGTTAAACCACGTGCCAGTTGCACCAGCACGTCTTGCGGATTGCTGCCATTGGCCATCATCCGCAGGGCTTTTTGCAATTCTTCATCGCGCAGGCGCTCGCCTTGTTGGCGATAGGCTTTAAGCACATCAACCGCCGCCAGCTCACGCAAACGCACCATGAAGTCGTCGGCGCCGATGCTCACCAGCTCTTCAGCGGCCTGGGCAGCGCCCTGACGGCTCTTGAGGTTTTCTGCGACCACTTCGTGCAAGTCGTCGACGGTATAGAGGTAAACGTCGTCCAACTCGCCGACTTCTGGCTCGATATCCCGTGGAACGGCAATGTCGACCATGAAAATAGGCTTGTGCTTGCGCAGCTTCAAGGCACTTTCGACAGCGCCCTTGCCCAAAATCGGCAACTGGCTGGCGGTCGAGCTGATCACGATGTCGCTGTGCACCAGCTCTTGTGGAATGTCTGACAACAACACGGCATGAGCGCCGAACTGCTCGGCCAGGGTACTGGCCCGCTCTAAGGTACGGTTAGCCACCACGATGCGTTTAACCCCCAGATCATGCAGGTGCCGGGCGACCAGGGTGATGGTCTCGCCCGCCCCGATCAGCAGTGCCTGACTGCGCTGCAAGTCGCTGAAAATCTGCTTGGCCAGGCTCACTGCAGCAAACGCCACCGACACCGGGTTTTCACCAATCGCCGTGTCGGTGCGCACTTGCTTGGCCGAGTTGAACGTAGCCTGGAACAGACGCCCCAATAGCGGCCCGACAGTACCCGCCTCACGCGCCACGGCGTAGGCAGATTTCATCTGGCCGAGAATTTGCGGCTCGCCCAACACCAGCGAATCGAGCCCCGATGCCACGCGCATCATGTGACGAACGGCCGCATCATCTTCATGGATGTAGGCACACGCCCGCAGCTCTTCGTAGTTCAGATCGTGATATTCGGCCAGCCATTTCAGCACAGCTTCGGCGCCGAGTTGGTCTTGTTCGAGATAAAGCTCACTGCGATTGCAGGTCGAGAGGATCGCAGCTTCGCGACTGTCGGTGAGGCGGCAGAGTTGCTGCAAGGCTTCAACCAACTGCTCTGGAGTAAATGCCACGCGCTCGCGGACGTCTACTGAAGCAGTCTTGTGGTTAATACCGAGTGCGAGGAAGGCCATTCAATATCGCTGATGGTGACGAGAAGCCGACAATTGTCCTACTTCGTCTGATTCAGAACAACCATTGCTGACTATTGTCTCTATAGTTAACGTCTGTTGAACTCATCTTCCCTCGCATCATCAGAGCCTTATATCGCTTCTATCGATAGTCGCACCTGTTATGGTTTGCACCATCGCATGTGTCATGATGCCCAGACCGCAGGTAAGTCGCCTTTCTCTTATATGAATAGATCCTCCGCGTTGCTCCTTGCTCTCGTCGTTCTCAGTGGCTGCCAGTCTCTGGCCCCCACGTCCCCGGACGCTTCGTCCGCGGCAGAAGACGTTACCACCGTCCCGGAAAAGCCCACGGTCTATAGCTCGTTCAGTGAAGACACGCTGTACAGCTTGCTGAGCGCGGAGTTGGCCGGCCAACGCAATCGCCTGGATATCGCCCTCGATAACTACGTGACGCAGGCCATCAACACCCAGGATCCGGGCGTTGCCGAGCGCGCGTTTCGTATCGCTGAATACCTGGGCGCCGATCAGGCAGCCCTCGACACGGTGCTGATCTGGGCCAGAAACGCACCAGACGACCTGGACGCACAACGAGCGGCGGCCATTCAACTGGCACGCAGCGGGCGCTACGACGATTCCATGGCCTACATGGAAAAAGTCCTGCAGGCCAAAGGCGACACGCATTTCGACTTTTTAGCCTTGTCGGCCCTCGAAACAGACCCCGACACCCGTGCCGGCCTGCAAAAAAACTTTGATCGCCTGCTGGTCAGACACCCGGACAACGATCAACTGATCTTCGGCAAAGCCTTGTTGATGCAACAGGACGATGACGCAGCCGGCGCCTTGAAACTGCTGGAGCAGCACCCGCCGCAGGACGGTGAAATAGCCCCGATTCTGCTGCGCGCCCGCCTGCTGCAAAGCCTTGACCGTGGCGACGAAGCCTTGCCGCTGCTGCAAAAAGCGATGCGCGACAACCCGGACGACAAACGGTTGGGCCTGACCTATGCACGTACGCTGGTCGAACAAAACCGCATCGATCAGGCAAAAGTGCAATTCGCCAGCCTGGTTCAGCAGTACCCGGAAGACGATGAACTGCGTTTCTCTCTGGCGCTGGTGTGCCTTGAGCTTAAGTCCTGGGACGAAGCCGAAGGCTATTTGCAGGAACTGATCGACCGCGACAGCCATGTCGATTCGGCACACTTGAACCTGGGGCGCATTGCGGAAGAACGTAATGACCCGCAAGGCGCGCTGATTCAATACGCTCTGGTAGAGCCAGGTAATGATTATTTGCCTGCACAATTGCGCCAGGCAGACATTTTGATTAACCACGGCCGCGGCGCCGAAGCCTCGCAAAAACTGGCGGCTGCCCGTGACGCCCAGCCGGACTACGCGATTCAGCTGTACCTGATCGAAGCCGAAACCCTGTCGGCGAACAATCAGACCGATCGCGCCTGGGCCGTCTTGCAACAAGCCGTCAAGCAATACCCTGACGACCTGAACCTGCTGTACTCACGCGCCATGCTGGCCGAAAAACGCAACGATCTCCCGCAAATGGAAGCCGATTTGCGCGCCATTATCCAGCGTGAACCTGACAACGCCATGGCCTTGAACGCGCTGGGTTACACCCTTGCCGACCGCACCACCCGCTACGCCGAAGCCAAAACATACATTCAGCAAGCCTACGATTTGAACCCGGAAGACCCGGCCGTGCTAGACAGCCTGGGCTGGGTGAACTTCCGCCTGGGTAATTTGCCTGAAGCAGAGCGTTTGCTGCGCCAGGCGCTGGAGCGCTTCCCCGATCAAGAAGTGGCCGCGCATTTAGGCGAAGTGTTGTGGGTGAGTGGCCAGCAGCGTGAAGCCAAAAAACTCTGGGGGCAGTTCCTCAAAGACAACCCAGACAGCCCTATTCTGCGCAAAACCGTCTTGCGCCTGACCGGATCCGAGACTCCTTAAATCATGTTTTTTCGTCATGTACGCCATCTCATTGCCTTTGGCCTGATCGCCCTGCTCGCCGGTTGCGCGGGCTTCGGCGCTCGTGAATCGGTCGAAGGTCACGGCAGCCCTGCCCTGTGGTCGCAGCATAAACAGCAGTTGAGCGCACTCGACGGCTGGCAAATCAACGGCAAGGTCGGCATTCGTGCCCCTAAAGATTCGGGCAGCGCGACCTTGTTTTGGCTGCAACGCCAGGACTACTACGACATTCGCCTGTCGGGCCCGCTGGGCCGAGGCGCCGCCCGCCTGACCGGCCGCCCGGGCAATGTCAGCCTGGAAGTCGCCAACCAGGGCCGCTATGAAGCCACCACCCCGGAACAATTGCTCGGCGAGCAACTGGGATGGAGCTTGCCGGTGTCGCATTTGGTCTGGTGGGTTCGCGGGCTGCCCGCGCCCGACAGCAAAAGCCGCGTAACCTTGAATGCCGACAGCCGCCTTGCCAGCCTGGAACAGGACGGCTGGCAGATCGAATACCTGAGCTACATCGAACAAAACGGTTTTTGGTTGCCGGAGCGGGTCAAACTGCACGGCACGGATCTGGACGTCACGCTGGTTGTGAAAGATTGGCAACCGCGCCAGTTGGGACAATAAGATGCAAAAAGAGGCACTGGTTTTGCCCTCCCCGGCAAAACTGAACTTGATGCTGCACATTTTGGGTCGTCGCGCAAACGGCTATCACGAACTGCAAACCCTGTTTCAATTCCTCGATTACGGCGATGAAATGACCTTCGCCGTACGCGACGACGGGGTTATTTGCCTGCACACCGAGTTTGCCGGTGTGGCGCACGACGACAACCTGATCGTCAAAGCGGCGAAAAAACTGCAACAACAGTCCAACAGCCCGCTGGGCATCGATATCTGGATCAAAAAGATATTGCCCATGGGCGGCGGCATTGGCGGCGGCAGTTCAAATGCGGCCACCACCTTGCTGGGCCTTAATCATCTCTGGCAATTGAACTGGACTAAAGACCAGTTGGCAGCGCTGGGTCTGAGCCTGGGGGCCGATGTTCCGGTTTTCGTCCGTGGGCACGCTGCTTTCGCAGAAGGCGTGGGCGAAATTCTTACCCCCGAAGAGCCAGAAGAGCCTTGGTACGTTGTACTTGTGCCGCAAGTCTCTGTCAGCACAGCAGAAATATTTTCAGATCCTTTGTTGACACGTGACTCTTTGCCCATTAAAGTGCGCCCCGTTCCCAAGGGAAACAGCCGAAACGACTGCGAAGCAGTGGTGAAGGAGCGTTATCCAGAAGTACGTAACGCTTTGAATTTGTTAGGTAAATATACCGAAGCAAAATTAACTGGAACTGGAAGTTGTATATTTGGGGCCTTCCCAGATGAAGCAAGTGCTGTTAAAGTGCTGCACCTTCTTACAGAGACCCTTACAGGGTTTGTAGCAAAAGGAAGCAACGTTTCGATGTTGCATCGAACGCTACAAGATCTGTAAACGGAAACGGGTACACGGTACTCGTAGCAACAGATACAGGGGCGTCGCCAAGCGGTAAGGCAGCAGGTTTTGATCCTGCCATGCGTTGGTTCGAATCCAGCCGCCCCTGCCATTTCTTATACTCATCCAGGTTACCCTCAGCCTTCAGGTACTGCGCGTGTCCAAGATGATGGTCTTTACGGGGAACGCTAACCCCGATCTGGCTCGGCGTGTCGTACGTCAGCTGCATATCCCTCTCGGTGACATTTCTGTCGGTAAGTTTTCCGACGGCGAGATTACCGCTGAGATCAATGAAAATGTTCGCGGTAAAGACGTTTTCATTATTCAGCCGACGTGTGCTCCGACCAACGATAACCTGATGGAACTCGTCGTGATGGCTGATGCCTTCCGCCGTTCCTCAGCAACTCGTATTACTGCTGTTATTCCTTACTTTGGTTATGCCCGTCAGGATCGCCGTCCGCGTTCCGCACGTGTGGCTATCAGCGCAAAAGTTGTTGCTGACATGCTTACCGTAGTCGGCATCGACCGTGTTCTCACGGTTGATTTGCATGCTGACCAAATTCAGGGTTTCTTCGATATTCCTGTAGATAACATCTACGGCTCCCCAGTATTGGTGGATGACATCGAAGATCAGCGCTTTGATAACCTCATGATTGTGTCCCCGGATATCGGCGGCGTCGTGCGTGCACGTGCTGTTGCAAAATCCTTGGGCGTGGATCTTGGGATCATCGACAAACGCCGTGAGAAAGCCAATCACTCGGAAGTGATGCATATCATTGGTGATGTCGAAGGGCGTACCTGTATTTTGGTTGACGACATGGTCGATACCGCCGGCACTCTGTGCCACGCGGCTAAAGCCTTGAAAGAGCATGGTGCTGCCAAAGTGTTCGCCTACTGCACACACCCTGTGCTGTCGGGTCGAGCAATCGAGAATATCGAAAATTCCATGCTGGATGAGCTGGTGGTGACTAACACCATTCCGCTGTCCGCAGCCGCACAAGCCTGTACGCGTATCCGTCAACTGGATATCGCACCGGTTGTGGCTGAAGCGATGCGTCGCATCAGCAACGAAGAATCGATCAGCGCGATGTTCCGATAAGGGCCCTGCCCTGCTCTGACATCCGTTGACGAAAAGCGCCTCGCCCCAACAGCCTGTTGGGGCGGGGCTTTTTTGCCCATACCGTCCATAGCGCTGGTCGCAAACGCTAGGGCGGATGTGGATATTTTGGAGATACAACATGAACGATTTTACTCTGAATGCTGAAGTGCGTTCCGACCTGGGGAAAGGTGCGAGCCGCCGCCTGCGTCGTCTCGCAAGCCTGGTTCCAGCTGTAGTTTACGGTGGCGACAAAGCCCCTGAATCCATCAGCATGCTGGCTAAAGAAGTTGCCAAACTGCTCGAAAACGAAGCTGCTTACAGCCACGTTATCGAACTGACCGTTGGCGGCGTTAAGCAAAACGTGATCATCAAAGCTCTGCAACGTCACCCGGCTAAAGGCCACGTGATGCACGCTGACTTCGTACGCGTTGTTGCTGGTCAAAAGCTGACTGCAATCGTTCCAGTTCACTTTGTTGGTGAAGCTGCTCCGGTTAAGAAAGGCGGCGAGATCTCGCACGTTGTTGCGGAAATCGAAGTTTCCTGCCTGCCAAAAGACCTGCCTGAATTCATCGAAGTTGACCTGGCTAACGCCGAGATCGGCTCGATCATTCACCTGTCGGACATCACCGCTCCTAAAGGCGTTGAGTTCGTAGCTCTGGCACACGGTAACGACCTGGCAGTAGCCAACGTTCACGCTCCACGTGTTGCACCAGAAGCAGACGCTGAGTAATTCATTACTCTGTCGTTGGAGTTTTGAGAAACATCGCGAGCTAACACGCAGCGAGTAAAGCGGACAAGATCGCGAAGTTTACTCAGGTAAACCCGTTTTCTTGTCTGTTTTCGCCGCTACCGTTAGCGGCGATGTGATCCATAACTCTATAGAAGGGCCCTTGTCGTGACCGCCATAAAACTGATCGTTGGCCTGGGAAATCCAGGCACCGAATACGAACAGACCCGGCATAACGCAGGGGCCCTTTTTGTTGAGCGCCTCGCGGCGGCAAACGGAGTTAATCTCGTTGCCGATCGTAAATATTTTGGCCTGACCGGACGTTTTAGCCATCAGGGTCAGGATGTTCGTCTGTTGATTCCCACCACCTATATGAACCGAAGCGGCCAGGCCGTTGCGGCGCTTGCCGGTTTCTACCGCATTGCGCCAGAAGCCATATTGGTGGCCCACGACGAACTCGATCTCCCACCGGGTGTTGCCAAGCTCAAGCTGGGCGGCGGCCATGGAGGTCATAACGGCTTGCGTGACATCATTGCGCAACTGGGAAACAACAATAATTTCTACCGTCTGCGGCTCGGCATTGGCCACCCAGGCGTCGCGAGCATGGTGTCCAACTTTGTTCTGGGTCGTGCGCCACGCGCCGAGCAGGAAAAACTGGACGCCAGCATCGATTTTGCCCTCGGCGTGCTGCCGGATATCCTCGCCGGTGAATGGAACCGCGCGATGAAAAACCTGCACAGCCAGAAGGCCTGACTCTTTTTCCGAGGGGAAACACCATGGGATTCAACTGCGGCATCGTCGGCCTGCCTAACGTCGGCAAGTCCACCCTGTTCAACGCCCTGACCAAATCCGGCATTGCAGCGGAGAACTTCCCCTTCTGCACGATCGAGCCGAACACCGGTATCGTGCCGATGCCCGACCCGCGTCTGGCAGCACTGGCCGAGATCGTTAAACCGAATCGCATCCTGCCGACCACCATGGAGTTCGTTGACATCGCGGGCCTTGTAGCCGGTGCATCCAAAGGCGAAGGCCTGGGCAACAAGTTCCTGGCCAACATCCGCGAGACCGATGCTATCGCTCACGTGGTGCGCTGCTTTGAAGACGAAAACGTGATCCACGTTTCCAACACCGTCGACCCTAAGCGTGACATCGAGATCATCGACCTTGAGCTGATCTTCGCCGACCTCGACAGCTGCGAAAAGCAACTGCAAAAAGTCGCACGTAACGCCAAAGGCGGCGACAAAGAAGCCGTTGCCCAAAAAGCCCTGCTGGAACAACTGATTGCCCACTTCACCCTGGGCAAGCCAGCACGCAGCCTGATCAAGAACATGGACGCCGATGAGAAGCAAATCATCAAGGGCTTCCACCTGCTGACCACCAAGCCGGTGATGTACATCGCCAACGTGGCCGAAGACGGTTTTGAAAACAACCCGCTGCTCGACGTGGTGAAAGCCATTGCCGAAGAAGAAGGCGCGACCGTTGTGCCGGTGTGCAACAAGATCGAAGCTGAAATTGCCGAACTCGACGACGGCGAAGAAAAGGACATGTTCCTTGAGGCCTTGGGCCTTGAAGAGCCAGGCCTGAACCGTGTGATCCGTGCCGGTTACGAAATGCTCAACCTGCAAACCTACTTCACCGCCGGCGTTCAAGAAGTACGCGCCTGGACTGTAAAAGTAGGCGCGACCGCCCCACAAGCGGCAGGCGTGATCCACACCGACTTCGAGAAAGGCTTTATCCGTGCCGAAGTGGTCGCCTACGAAGACTTCATCCAGTACAAGGGTGAAGCGGGCGCAAAAGAAGCCGGTAAATGGCGTCTGGAAGGCAAGGACTACATCGTTAAAGACGGCGACGTCCTGCACTTCCGTTTCAACGTGTAAACCAACACACGTCTAAAAAACCGCGCCCAGGCGCGGTTTTTTTTGGCCCGGGGGTTTGTCATTACCAATAACGCGTAAGACATATCTTAAATTACCCGAGAAAGGTCTTTTTGCTATGGGCTCATCTTGAACGCTTAAGTGCTGGACTGCACCTTGTCCAAGGGCACCCTGCCCCCCCTTGTAGGACGGACTAGCCATGAGCCCTCGCAAAACGATCCATTCGCTTTTTCTGGGCTTTTTATTAAGCCTCACATCTACAGCCAATGCCGAGTCTTGCCAAAACTCTATTGTGTGCGTCCTGTACTCCGACAATCCGTTTGAGGTGACGGCAGGAACACTCCTGATGACAGGGACCGGCCTTTTTTTGTCAATTCCCGCTACTTCCGACTCAACTTCTGAGACCTTCAACTACTACTTCAAAAAGTCAGCTCAACATGACGCCGCTGCCTTTATTGCCAGTAACGGAGAGATTCGTGGCGCGTTTTTTGAATCCGCGTTAAAGACCTTCAACACCCAACGTCCCGATTCAAACCTCAAGGACATGGACGTAGCGCTGTGGCTACTCAGCGCCAATCTCCTTTTGTAGCCACGTGAAACCAAACACCGTGACAAGCAAACAGTCTATGGTTAGTCCCAAGACCTAAAGGCTGACTGTGTAGGGAGTCGCAATGCTGTCCAAGGTGTTCTTCAACCGTTTCACCACTCCTCTTATTGAGCGAATCCAGTTTCGCTGGACCACGGCCTGGCGCGATGCCCTGGCCTCAGCCATCGCCGCTGCACTGGCGTGGATCCTCGCCAAGCACTTATTCGGCCACGAGCACCCGGTGTTTGCCGCCATCAGCGCGATTGTTTGCCTGGCGCCCGGCCTGCCCAGCCATGGCAAGCAAGCGGTCGGTTTAATGGTCGGCGTTGCCACCGGGATTATCATCGGGGAAGCTGCGCTGTGGTTACCGGACGGCTACCCGTTGCTGCGTATCGGCTTCGCCACGTTCTCAGCCATTGCCATTGCCGCGCTGTACGGCTTGGGCGCTGTTGTACCGATTCAGGCAGGCGTGTCAGCCGTTTTGATGTTGGCGGTCGGCCCGGAGAGCGCAGGTGTTGTGCGCATGCTCGATGTGGTGGTGGGCGCCGGGGTGGGCCTGATGTTCAGCCAGATCTTGCTGACGCCCAATCCCATCGGGATCATTGATGACTCGGCCAAGGACTTGCTGGAAAAACTCGCCAAAGGCTTCGGCCAAAGCCTGACAGCCCTTGAAAAGAACGATGCAAAAAGCGCACAGCACGCCGTGTTTATTTTCTCGGGTGCTCATGACAGCCTCATCACCCTGGAAAACGGCATTGCCAGCGCACGCAATACTGCACGCTGGACGTTGCGCGGCCGGTTTGCCTCGCGGGAAGTCAAAGACATAGCCAGTCGTTACGAGCGACATGCCGTGCGCTTGTACGCCAGCGCCCTGCTGTTCTCTGAGGCCTTTGCTGACGCCATGCGCAAAGAACAGGGCTCGCCACCCGCCGCGCTGCATGAACGACTGGCCAGCGTTGCCTCAGGCTGCGCAGCGATTGCCGGTGATACGCAAAAGCCGGTGTTGGCCACCTACGACGACCAACAGGTCGAAGCTGTGTCAGCACCGTGGCAAATCTGCCTGCAGCATTTGAGCACCGTCGAAAGCGCGTTGCAGAGTTTTAGTGCCAGCGCGCAAAACACGTAGTCGCTGCCGAAGGATGAGGCTGCGATGGGGTGCGCAGCGCCCCTGAATGGCGGTCCTTCGGCCCGCATCGCAGCCTTCGTACCTCGACAGCGACTACAGCAATCAGCCCTTTTTGGTGCGCGGCAAAAAGATCGCCAGCACGCCAAACAGCGGCAGGTACGAGCAGAGCTTATAGACGTATTCGATACCGTGAATGTCGGCCAGATGCCCCAGCAACGCCGCACCAATCCCGCCAAAGCCGAACATCAAGCCAAAGAAGATACCGGCAATCATGCCCACGTTGCCCGGCACCAATTCCTGGGCATACACCACAATCGCCGAGAACGCCGACGCCAGAATAAAACCGATGACCACACTGAGGACGCTGGTCCAGAACAGATCCGCATACGGCAGCAGCAACGTGAACGGCGCGACACCCAGGATCGAGAACCAGATCACCGCCTTACGCCCGATACGGTCGCCAATCGGGCCGCCAAAGAACGTGCCCGCCGCCACCGCCCCAAGGAACAGAAACAGGTACATCTGCGAGTTGGCGATGGAGACGTCGAATTTCTGAATCAGGAAGAAGGTGTAATAGCTGGTGAGGCTGGCCATGTAGAAATACTTGGAGAACACCAGCAGCCCCAACACCACCAGCGCGCTCAGCACACGCCGACTGGACAAACCGTGCGTGGCCTTCTGCCCGGCCTTGAGCTTGAACAGGCTCAAGTGCGTGCGGTACCAGCGGCTGATCACATACAGCAGCCCTACCGCAAACAGCGCAAACAACCCGAACCAGGCCACGTTGCCTTGGCCATAGGGAATGATGATGGCAGCGGCCAGCAACGGCCCGAACGCCGACCCTGCGTTGCCGCCCACCTGAAACGTCGACTGAGCAAACCCGTAACGCCCGCCCGACGCCAGCCGCGCCACCCGCGAGGCCTCGGGGTGAAACGTCGAAGAACCGATGCCGACCAACGCAGCGGCCAGCAAAATCAGTGGAAAACTGCCGACCTGAGACAGCATCAAAATCCCGACCAGCGTACACACCATGCCGCACGGCAATAACAGCGGATTGGGGTGACGGTCGGTGTAGTAACCCACCCACGGCTGCAACAGCGATGCGGTGAGTTGAAAGGTCAGGGTAATCAGACCGATCTGCGTGAAGGTCAGATCGTATTTGTCCTTGAGCAACGGATAGATCGACGGCAACACCGCCTGGATCAAGTCATTGATCAAATGCGCCAGCGCCACGGCCCCGATAATGCGCAGGACTAACGGGCTGGCTTGAGGCATTTGAAGGTCTGGCGTTGTTTTTATTGGAGTGTCGCTAATAGCCATAAGGGTTTCCAGGCAACAGATGAATGCACGTGCAAGTGAGCCAATGTGCCACTTTTTAACAAGATATTGCCATCCGAACCCCGAGAAACCTTAAGCGTTTGATAGCGCAGAGAAAATTTTCAGATATTTGCTTGACACACCCCCCTTACGAGGGAATAATGCGCGCCATCGGCTACATAGCTCAGTTGGTTAGAGCATAGCATTCATAATGCTGGGGTCCGGGGTTCAAGTCCCTGTGTAGCCACCAAACACTGGTTTCACCACATCGCAAGATGAAATGAAACCAACGAGAAAGCCCGCCTAGTGCGGGCTTTTTTGTGCTTGTCGATAAATAGCCTGTAGTCGCTGACGAGGAACGAAGGCTGCGATGGGTTGCACAGCGACCCCGCTTTTGAAGGTCCTGCGGCCCTTATCGCAGCCTGCGGCAGCGACTACAGAAGGTTGCGAAAGCCCTCAAAATCAGCCATTTCGTACGACGCTTCCCTTTCAATCCGCTGAAACATCCTAGAAACTTCCGTTCGCTTGTGCCTGATCATTTCGGGGAATAGTCTCGGCCCATCGCTGCAAAACAGCGGTCGGGTTTAGTCGCCCGTGTTCCCTAGGCGCAAGGCGCCACCTCCGCGAGGCGCTTTTTTTCGGCCTCACGCTTTATGGTGGCCGTGCGCAGGGCGCCCATGGGCGCGCCGGGTTCCTAGGTGACCGGTCGACTAACCTGCGCATGGCTGCCACCCATTCGTTTAGTCGCGACAAGTGACAGCTCCTTAAACACCCTAGGAGTTGTAACAATGAAAAAGCTGGTTCCTGATCCACCCGCCCTACCCCTGCAAACTGCTGCTCAGTGCGAGGCACTGTCGTTAGACCGTGCGGCCACCGAACGCGCCCTCGATTACTACCTGCACGACCATAAGCCTCCACGGCACGTGGATCAGGCCACGTATGCCATCCCGGACAGCGTCAATTTAGAAGCGGCTTTGGCCCAAGCGTCAGACTTGTTGCGCTGCGCGGGCGCTTCGGCGAGTGAGGCGGGGAATGGCTTGAGCGGGCATTCGCGCAGTTTAGTGTTGTCCTGCATGCACCTGGTGGAGCTGGCCAGGGCGTATGTGGATAAATCGCTGGATGGTGTGACGACGCACTAAAGCAGCACGCGCCTGAGTGCAAGCAGGCGCGTCACCGCTGAAGGCTGTTGCGATACCGGGCTTAAGCGGGGCGAAGTGCGCTCAGGTCCAGGCGGCCGTCTTTAAGCGGCGGGCACCAGTAGTAACCACCGTTCAACGGGCGGCTGAAGCTGTAGAGGGCGTCTACAATGCCGTCTTCCATGCCGCTCATGCGGCGCAGTTGAACTTCAAACGCGTTCAAGGTACGGCTGAACGAAACGAACATCAGCCCCGATTTGCCGTTTTCAATCCAGGGCATGGAGCGGCGTACGGTGAAGGCCTCAGGCGAGAAGCTTTCTTGCGCAGTGCGTTTGACGTGGGCCGATTCCGGCGCGTCGTCCAGTTCTTCGTTGTCGCTTTTACGGCGGCCAATCATGTTGTCCTGTTCGGCCTGCGGGCGGGCGGCAAAGCCATTGAGGTCGTGTTGCCACTGTTGCACGGCAACAAACACGCCGCCGTCCAGGCCCGGTCCTGCGTTGGTGACGATGGCCGCGTCTACGGCCGCTTGGTCCACCGGGTTCTCGGTGCCGTCTTCATAGCCGGTCAGGTCGCGGTCGGTGTTGTAGAGGAAGCCTTCGGTCACTTGCAGCAGGTTGAGCGCAGGCGCCAGCGCCGTTTCAATGGCCTGGCTGCGGTGCAACAACTCGCCACGATCATCCCCCCACAACCACAGCCACAGGGCGTGTTGGGTCGACGGGTTTTCCACCACGGCATTGAGTGCGGGGAAGACGCGCAGCCCCGGCACTTTTGCGCCCAAGGCCAGTACCAGCGGTGAACCCAAGCCTGCTACCACGCTTTTGCCGTCTACCCACTGCGACAAGGTGTCGAGTGCAGCCGGCAGTGCTTCTACAGACTTGAGGGCGAAAAACATATAGCGCGCCTGCGGCGGCACGGGTTTGGCGAGGATGCCGGGCTGGTAAAGACTCATAGAAACTCCTTCAGGAAAGCCTGGAGTTTACGCCTCACCAGCGACTTTTCGGACACCAAAGGGTTATTTTTGTTGGCCCACGCCCTACGTAGATCAAGTCTTAGGCTGATAGCTGATTAGCAAATCGCCCTACGACATCTACTACCTTTTTCGCGCCATCCTGAATTTCGACAATCACCGTGCCGGCTTCCGCGGCCAGAGACAGGCCCTCTTCGGCTTGCCGTTTGCCGTCGGCAATCAACGCCACGGCATGGCTTGCCATGTCTTGGTTCTTACGCACCACAGAGATGATTTCTTCGGTGGCCTTGCTGGTGCGCGAAGCCAGTTGGCGCACTTCATCGGCCACCACGGCAAAGCCGCGCCCTTGCTCACCCGCGCGGGCGGCTTCAATCGCGGCGTTAAGCGCCAGCAAGTTGGTTTGCTCGGCAATCGCGCTGATGGTTTTGACGATGCTGCCAATGACCTGCGACTGATCGTTCAGTGCTTCGATGCCATCGCCTGCTTGCTGCATGTGCTTGGCCAGCTCACGCATCACATCGACCGCTTGTGTCACGACGATGGTCCCGCGTTGAGCGCTGTTGTCGGTGTGCAACGAGGTGCTGTAGGCAATCCCCGCCGCCTCGGACACGGCTTGTTCCTGCTGCACTTGGTCGGTGATGACGGTGGCAAATTTCACCACTTTATAAAGGTTGTCATTGGCGTCGCGCACCGGGTTGTAGGAAGCCTCAAGCCAGACTTCACGCCCCTGGCTATCAATACGCTTAAAACGATCGGCAACAAACTCCCCCGCGTTCAAGCGCTTCCAGAAGACTTCATATTCAGCGCTGCTCTGCTCTTGGGAGGTACAGAACATACGATGATGCCGACCCTGAATCTGCGCCAGCGAGTAACCCATGCCCCGCAGGAAACGATCGTTGGCCGTGAGCACTTCACCCTTGAGATTGAACTCGATAACGGCGGTTGAACGCATCAGCGCGTCCATCAGGTTTTCGTGGTCACGCGAGGCTTCTATGGTGCGAGTCAGGTCGCTGGAAAAAATCGAGATGCGCATAATCTGACCGCTGGAGTTGCGCACCGGCTGCATGATTGAGCGCAGCCAGGCTTCCTGCCCATTGCCCCGGAGCAAACGCACGGTACCGCTGTAATGCTCACCACGGTTCATGGCATTTTTAAAACGCAGATGATGCTCGTCATGCTTTAAATGAGCCGGCACCAACTCATCAATATGCCGCCCCAGGAGCTGGCTGCCCGAGTAGTTCATGTCGTGAGTGAAGTTGCCATTGACCGACTCGACCCGCCCATCCGGGTCCAGGCTCATGCAGAGCATTTCGCTCTCCAGGCTGTCTTTGATTTGCTGAATTGAGGACAGTTCTTCGCGAAGAGCTGACAGCTCCTGTTTCAAGCGTTTGTTAAACATGGGGGATACCAAGGGATAGGAAGCGCGTGATAGAGGCATCGGCTTTCGCCTGCGTTTCTAAAGGCTTCCTGACGAGCGGTCATGTGCTGAAAAAGCTGAACAAACCGGCTGCTTGCCATGGGTACTGTAACGCGATTGTGGGAGCTGGTTTACCAGCGATTCAGGCGACTCGATCGCTCAGAAAAACCGAGTGGATACTATCGCTGGCAAGCCGGCTCCCACTTGCATGTGTAACGGTTTAAACAGGTTTTACCGGGAGCAGGCGGTATTGCGGTGGCAGTTGGTCCAGACCACTGATGGTGGTATCGAGGCTTTTCCAGCGGCCGTCTTTAATGCCGTAGATGCAACCGTGAACCGAGAGCTTTTGCCCGCGATGCCAGGCGTTTTGCACAATGTTGGTGTGCCCGACGTTGGCCACTTGCTGGATGACGTTCAGCTCGCACAGCGAGCACTTTTCTTACGCGCACTTACTCCGCCATAGGATGGCAAGCGCTTGTCATAAGAGCGCGCAGCGCGTAGCTGCGCGCGCAGGCTTTACACGTTACTTGGCTTTATCGCCGCAGTGGCAGCCGCTGGAGGTGCTGCACGCCTGGCCCTTGGGGTGATGGTCGGCACACGCCTGGCAGCAGTAGTGCTTGCCATCGCGCTCGATGCCGTGGCTACCGACTTTGCAGTTACAACTCGGACAATCACACGTGTGTTCTTTCATTTTCAACTCCATGTTGTCAGGTCGTTATCAAGCGACAGGCGTGCCGCTTACAAGCAATGACTGTAGACGCTGGGGCAGAGTTCAAAGGTCAGCCTATCGGAAAGCCGCCGAAATTCATTTACTGTACCCACCAGCCCAGCTGTAAACCGCGAGCCTGAGGGCTCGCAGTGAGATTGGGCATCCAATAATCATAAGAAAGACGAGGTATCCCCCATGGCCGCTGAGATGACCGACAGTCGCTCTGCCCGCTTTGCCCTGCGCTGCTCCAACTTTGCCGAACGCTGGTTCCCCGATTCCTGGGTGTTTGCCGCCGTTGCGGTGATCGTCGTGGCGCTCGCCACCCTGATAATGGGCGCCAAACCCACCGATGCCGCGATGGCGTTTGGTGACGGGTTCTGGAGCCTGATCCCCTTCACCATGCAAATGGCCTTCGTGGTCATTGGTGGTTACGTGGTCGCCAGTTCGCCCCCTGCGGTGAAGTTGATCGACAAACTCGCCAAGGTGCCGAAAAACGGTCGCCAAGCGGTGTGCTGGGTGGCATTGATTTCAATGGTTGCCTCGTTGCTCAACTGGGGCTTGTCGCTGGTGTTTGGCGGGCTGCTGGTGCGCGCCCTGGCCCGGCGCACCAACTTGCGTATGGACTATCGCGCAGCCGGTGCTGCTGCTTACTTGGGGCTGGGCGCGGTGTGGGCGCTGGGCTTGTCGTCGTCGGCGGCGCAGTTGCAGGCCAATCCGGCCAGCTTGCCGCCGTCAATTCTGGCGATCACCGGGGTGATCCCGTTCACGGAGACCATCTTTTTGTGGCAGTCCGGCGTGTTGCTGGCAGCACTGGTGGTGGTGTCGTTGATCGTGGCCTACGCCACGGCGCCCGGCCCGGACTCGGCCCGCGATGCCGCGGCGTGTGGGGTTGACCCAAGTTTCAACACGCCAAAACTGCCGCCGCGTACGCGGCCTGGCGAATGGCTGGAATACAGCCCGCTGCTGACGATCTTGCTGGTGCTGTTGGCCGCTGGCTGGTTGTATCACGAGTTTTCGACCAAACCTGCGATCAACGCCATTTCGGGCCTGAACACCTACAACTTTTTATTCCTGATGCTCGGCGCCCTGCTGCACTGGCGCCCGCGCAGCTTTCTGAATGCCGTAGCCAGCGCCGTGCCGACCACCACCGGGGTGATGATCCAGTTCCCGCTGTACGGCTCGATTGCAGCGCTGATGACCGTGGTCAAAGGCGTGGACGGGCAAACCCTGGCGCATCACATCTCGACCTTCTTCGTACAAATTGCCTCCCATGACACCTATGCAGTGCTGATGGGCGTGTACTCGGCGATCTTGGGCTTCTTTATTCCATCGGGCGGCGGCAAATGGATTATTGAGGCGCCCTACGTGATGCAAGTCGCCAATGACCTGCAATACCACCTGGGCTGGGCTGTGCAGATCTACAACGCGGCCGAAGCCTTGCCGAACCTGATCAACCCGTTCTACATGCTGCCGCTGCTGGGCGTGCTGGGGTTGAAGGCGCGAGACTTGATCGGTTTTTCGTTTGTGCAGTTGCTGGTGCACACGCCGCTGGTGCTGTTTCTGCTGTGGGCGCTGGGCACGACGTTGGTGTATGTCGCGCCCGTGATGCCTTAGCGGTAGACGCGAGCTTGTCTTGCGGTCTTTTGAAGGTCAAAAGATCGCGAGGCAAGCTCGCTCCTACAGGGGAGCGGTGTTATGTCGGGGTTAGCGGGCGCAGGCGGTATTGCGGTGGCAGTTGGTCCAGACCGCTGATGGTGGTGTCGAGGCTTTTCCAGCGGCCGTCTTTAATGCCGTAGATGCAACCATGGACCGAGAGCTTTTGCCCGCGATGCCAGGCGTTTTGCACAATGTTGGTGTGCCCGACGTTAGCCACTTGCTGGATGACGTTCAGCTCGCACAGACGGTCAACGCGCTCTTCTTCAGTGGACAGTTTTGCCAGCACTTCGCGGTTTTCGTAGTACAGGTCGCGAATCGAGCGCAACCAGCCGTCAATCAGGCCATATTGCTGGTTCTGCATCGATGCACGCACCCCGCCACAGCCGTAGTGGCCGGTGACCAGAATGTGTTTGACCTTCAATACATCCACCGCGTACTGGATCACGGACAGGCAATTGAGGTCGGTGTGCAGCACGACGTTGGCCACGTTACGGTGCACAAACAGGTCACCGGGCAGCATGCCGACGATCTCGTTGGCCGGTACGCGGGCATCCGAACAACCAATCCACAGGTATTCCGGCGTTTGCTGGCGGGCCAACTTGGCGAAGAAATCAGGATCTTCCTGCTTGATCGCATCGGCCCAGCGCTCGTTGTTATCAATCAGATCTTGTAGTTCGTTCATGCGGTAAACCCTCGAGAGTTGATGCGCAAACTATGACTGCGGACCGCTGGTCGGGGTCACGTTAATCTGCGCTTTTATCCGCCGGTCCGTTGGGTGGAATCTTAAACCGTGGCTACAGTCCATCGTATTAAGCAGCCACAGTATGAGGAATGACCATGTCTGATTCACGTCGCCCGTATGGAGCAGAAGAACCCGCAGAGATTGATGACCTCGAAGACCGTTCGGGCTCGGTTGAGCCGTTGAACTTTGAGGATGATGAGGATCACGAGAGTATCAGTGATCTGTTTACCGACGAAGAGCGCGCCCTGCACGTGGCCGGGCAACCTGCGCGCAAGGCCCGGCTGAGCGGCGGCGCATTGCCCGATGAAGACCTGGACGCCGGGTTTGACGACGATGACCTGGAGCAGGAGATGCTTATCCGCGAAGACGGCGCCCGCGATGCCAAAGAAGCCGCTGAAGGCAACGATGACGCGGCGGATTGGGAGCTAAGCGTGGTCGACGAAGACGACATCGGCGCTGGCAGAGGGCTGGATGAAGCGGAGCTGGCGGATATTGATCCGGTGGGGCGTAAACGCTAAGTCCTCAGTAGGAGCTGCCGCAGGCTGCGATCTTTTGATCTTTAACATCAAAGGATCGCAGCCTGCGGCAGCTCCGGGTTAACTCAGTCCACCAACGTACAAGCCATGACCACCGCGTCTTCACGCCCGCCCACGGCCGGGTAGTAGTCGCGGCGGCGGCCGATTTCGTTGAAGCCGTAGCGCTCGTACAGCTTGAAGGCGGCCGTGTTGCTGTCACGCAGTTCGAGGAAGCATTCGCGGGCTTCATGCTGGTAGGCAATAGACATCAGGTGCTCAAGCAATTTGAGCCCCAGGCCACGGCCCTGGTTTTCTGGCTTGACGGTGATGTTGAGCAGGTGTGCTTCATCCAGAATGATTTGCACCACGCCGTGCCCCACTTGTTGCTCGCCTTCGAACATCAACCAGATGTGGTATTTGCCCAAACCGTCGAGAAAGATCCCACGGGTCCACGGGTGGGTGAACGCCGCGTATTCAACTTTTAAAACCGCATCAAGGTCCGCTTCGATCATCGGGCGGAAGGTTACTGCGTCACTCATCGTTTTGTTTCCAGCGCGACATCAGCCTGCGCATGGCTTGCCACACATCCGCTTTGCGGTGCGGCTCTTCCATTAAGAGTTCCAGGCCCGGCAGCGCCCATGCGCTACCCAGCCCTTCGATTTCAAGTTCGGTGTTGAAGGCTTCAGCGTTCGCTTCGCTGGCAAAACGCACAGCCGGCAGGCCGATCAGCCATAAGCAAGCGCATTCGGCTTCTTCAAGGCGGGCCATGACAAAACCCTGCACAAACTGACGCGCCGCCTCTGGGCCCTGGTCGACATTGCCGCGCCTGAGCAGCGGCCAACGGACTGGCTCGCCAACGATTTGCGGGCTGTCAGGCAAACCGGCAGCTCGCAACATATCTTTTAACAATAAATAAGCCGGGTCGCGGCTCTGGAATGCGCCGCCTGTGGGTAACTCCACCAGCACCAGGCAACGCCCCGCCCGGAGCAACTGCAAGGCAAAACGCGGCGGCGCCACCGCGGCGGCTTTTACCGGCGCCGGGGCCGCTTCGGCTTCCACCACCGGTTTGCTGGCAGGTCGCGGGGTGACCGATGGCCGTGGCACTTCGATTTTAGGCCGTTCAGCGGGCTTGCTCGGCGCAGCCGCAGGCTTGACCACAGGCCGGATGACTTCAGGTGCGGCAGGCGGTTCGGGGAGCACCAGCAGTTCGGGCCGCGAAGGGGCGGCAAACGGCAGCTCTGTGCGCGGTACCCAACTGACCACTTGCATGGCAGTCAAATAAGCGCGGCGGCGGGACTCGTTCAACAAGGGTCGGCCATCTGTGGATAACTAAAGAGCAGCGATTCTACCGCCCTTCTGCCCTTCTCGCCCGCCTCTGATCGCCAAGTAATGACTCAAACCCGTGTTGCAGTACAATCGCGACCTTTCATTGGCAATCGACCGGCCCTCCCATGATCGAACCCAAGCGCGTTTTACGTGCCCTCGCCGAACACTGGGCACTCCTTGAGCCTTTGTGTGAACACTTCGACCAAGGCACTTTGAGCCTGAGCGAGTTGCGCCTGCAATTGGCCGCCCAGCAACTGGACAGCACACCGCAAGACATCACCAACGTGCTCGACAGCTGGATCCGCCTGGACATTCTGGTGCCGGTGGCCAAGAGCCCGAATCGCTTTGAGCTGAACGCCCAAATCCACGACTTCCTCGCCTATCTGCGCCGCGAACACCGCCTCGGGCTGTGCCTGGAAATCGAAGCCTACCTGCGCCATCTGGAGCGCCTGGCCGGTTACATCCAAGACGCGTTCGACATTCGTGATGGCAACGATCTGGCGCGCCAGCTGCGTTTACTCGACATGCGTGTGCGCGATGTCTTGAAGAAGCTCGCCAATGACGAACAGGCACTGGTGGCAGTGGCCGAACGGGCCAAGACCAGCGACCGGCAGATCCCGCTGCGCCAGCGGTACGCCGAGGTGCTGGCGACATGGGACGAATACGTCGAACCGATGATCCAGCTGGTGAACGCTGACGGCGCCTTCGAACAAGGCGTACGTAAGGTCGAGAATGTACTGCTGCGCATGCTCAGCGAGCAGCAACGTCTTGGCCACCTGGTGGACGACGACATGCTGCTGCGCACCCACGCGCGGATCCTTGAGATGCAAACCAGCGCCCAGCTCACCTTGCGCCATGCCCGCGAGCTGCTGTTGCCGCTGCGAGAAGAGGCACGACGCCACAACGCAGTTACTCGTGGCGCCGCGCTGGCGCTGGCGGCCATACGCCGTAAAGGGCTGGACGCGGTGCCACAAGCGGCAATGCCAATGTTCACCCGCCCGCAAAGCACCTTTTTGGGCAGCGCCAGCCAGGTTGAAGCCTATGTGTACGCGCTGGCCCGCTTTGAGCCCAAGCCGGCACGCTTCCCGAAAGCCCACAAAGCCCATCGCGGTGAAACGCCCAAAGCCCCGCGCACGGTCAAGGAAATGCTCGACCGCTGCAGCGACGCGCTGCCGATGCCGGATTTGATGAGCTGGCTGCTGGCCCAAGAGCCCAACGGCGACACCGACGAATTGCTGTACTGGTTCTCGCGCCTGTCGCGCGAAAAACGATTCGTGCGCGAACGCCTTGAGCGCCGCGATTACCACACCCACGAACATCTGGTCAGCCTGCGCTCCTTCGCCCTGCTTTCACGCAGCGATGACGCGAGCGAGACTTCTGCGAGCCCTCTCCATGCATCTTGATCTGTCTGAACTGTCCCATCTGGCGCCGATCTTTCGTGAGCTGTTCAAGGGTTATCACGTGAGCCGTCGCGACCCTGAACTATACGCGCAACTGTCGAATTTTCAGGACTCGTACCGCGCGCTGTTCAAGGCTCTTGGCTTTGAACTGGTGTGTGACACCCGTGGTTTTTATTATTTCGTGCCCGACACCGCCATTGCCTCGGCGCAGGTCAACAAGACCGCGCAACGCCTGGCGCTGTTCACGTTTATCCTCGTCGAGCATTTGGCCGATCAGGGCCGTGACCCGATTGCCGTGCTCGACGGCGGCAGCCTGGGCCGTGATGAACTGCCCGGGCTGCTGGAAAAATACCGCGACCTGTTTGTGCAGGCCGAAGTCACCACCCAGGACGAGCTGGAAGAGAAGATCATGCGCCGCATGACCCAGCTCGGCTTTGCCAGCGAAGACAACGGCGTTTACCGTTTTCTGCCGCCGATGCATCGCTTTCTTGACGTGTGTTTGTCGGTGCAGCAAGACCGCGATCTGGCCGCCAGCCTGCACAGCATCTTGCCGCTGCCGACCCCGGTGCTGGTTGATGATGAAACCGAGGTTGAGGAAGAAGACGAAGACGCGGCTCTGGCCCGCGCCATTGCCGATGAGCAACAGGAGTTGGACGCATGAGCCAGGAACGCTACGGAATACGCCGCTTCGCCCTGCTGAATACCGCCGGTTACAGCCTGGGATTGTTCCCGCTGGAGCATCCGCTGTCGGTGTACGGGGCCAACAACCTCGGTAAATCGGCCTCGATCAACGCCTTGCAGTTCCCGATTCTGGCACGCATGTCAGACATGAGCTTCGGCAAGTACAGCCTCGAACAATCGCGGCGCTTTTACTTCGCTTCCGACACCAGCTACATCCTCGTCGAAGTGTCGCTGCCCCACGGCCCCCATGTGATTGGCGTGGTCGGACGCGGCCCCGGTGGCGGTTTCGGTCACCAGTTTTTCGCCTATGCCGGCAAGCTCGACCTGGCCCATTACCAGAAAGAAGACACCTGCCTGCGGCAAAAAGAGTTGTTCAGCAACCTTGAGCGCAATGGCCTCAAAGCCTACGAACTCAAACCTGATGAACTGCGCCGTTTGTTGGTCGGCGGGCATACGTCGATCCCGCTGGACCTGACGCTGATCCCGCTGCGCTCCACCAGTGAGCAAAGCCTGAAAACGTTCCGCGCGCTGTTTATCAACCTGCTGCACATGCGCGAAATTACCGCGGCCAAACTCAAGCAATTGTTTCTCGATGCGTTTGAGCACAGCCTGCGCTCCGGTAGCGTGGACTACATCGCTGCGTGCGAAGAAGCCTTCCGCGATGTGCGCCGCATGGAGCAGGATTACAACGCGCTGGTCGGTGCCGGGCCATTGGTCGAATCGTTGGCCGCCGGTGTCCGCCAGCGCGACCTGCTGCGCGGCAAGCTGCATCGCCTGTCGCCGCTGCTCGACTCGCTGCTCGGCACGTGGCAGGACTACGCCGGGGCGCGCAAGGAAGAGTTGCTGATCCAGTCCGAGCACTACCGCAACGAACAAGATGCCCTGCAAAACGATCAGCGCAGCAGCACCCAGGAGCTGATGCGTCTGGAGCGCGAGATCACCGGCATTCAGCGCTGGCTGGGCGAGTTGTCGGTACTCAAGCACCGCTTTGCGCTGGTGGACGATGTGAAGGTGCTGGAGCAGCAACTGCTGGCCGCCAAAGACGCCCACGACGAGTTGGCCGGTGCCTTGGCGCAGTCGCGCCAGTTCAGTGCCGAAGACCTGGACGAACGTCTGCGCGATCTGGAAAAACGCCTCAAATCGGTCAAGCAGCAGCTCGACCACGCCGACAACAACAGCTACGCCCGCCTGCGCGAAGAATTCTCGCAACAGGATGTTGAGCGCCTGATGCGCCTGTTCAACAGTGCCCTGTTCAGCCTGCCGCTGGGCGAGCAAGGGATTGCGCTGGATGACGGCGACGCCTGGGTCAAATCCCTGGAGGCGATCCTCGATGGCTTTAAAGGTGAACGCTTTGAAGCGCCGGGTTTGTCCATCGACCTCAGCCATATCGAGCCACCCGCCCTGCAAGCGCTGGCGGATCGCGCCGCCTTGCGCGACCAGAAAGAGCGTCTGGAAAAGGAACTCAAGCAACTGAAAACCCAGCAGGCGGTTACCTCGGACCGGGCGGCGAGCAAGTCCGAAGCCGAGTCGTTGTACCAGCAGGTGCTGGACGCGCAGAAGGCGCTGGAAGACTTCCGCCGTGCGCAAACCCTGGGCGCCGAAGAAGGCGAAAAACTCGAGCAGTTAGCCCAGGCCGAAGCCGCGCAAGATGAATTGAAGCGCTCCAGCGATGCCTTCACCGAGCGCGTGCAGCACCTGTCGGCCAAGCTGCAATTGGTCGGTCGGCAAATCGGTGACATGGAAGCCAAGCAGCGCACCCTCGATGACAGCCTGCGTCGGCGCCAGCTATTGCCGGCCGACTTGCCGTTCGGTACGCCGTTCATGGACCCGGTCGACGACTCCATGGACAACCTGTTGCCGTTGCTCAACGACTACCAGGACACGTGGCAAGGTCTGCTGCGCTGCGACGGCCAGATCGAAGCGCTATACGCGCAGGTACGCTTGAAAGGCGTGGCCAAGTTCGACAGCGAAGACGACATGGAGCGCCGCCTGCAACTGTTGATCAACGCCTATGCGCACCGCAGCGAAGAAGCCCTGACCTTGGGCAAGGCGCGACGTGCTGCCGTGACGGACATCGCCCGGACCCTGCGCAACATTCGCAGTGACTACGACAGCCTTGAGCACCAACTGGCGCTGTTCAACCGTGAGATCAACAAGCGCCAGGTGTCGAACCTGCAAAGCTTCCGGATTGTGCTGGCACCTAATAAAGAAGCGCTCAGGCATATCGACCAGATTATCCACAGCGCCGGGCAGTACGAAGAAGGCGAAACCTTGTCGGTGTTTGACCTCAGCCAAAGCGCCGAGCAAGACAACAAGAACGAAGAAGCCAAGGAATACCTGGCGCGTCTGGTGGCGGCCAACCACAACCAGTTGGGCCTCAAGGATCTGTTTGAGCTGGCGTTCGAGATCACCAAGGTCAACGGCCAGCCGGTGATTCACACCGACATCGACGGCGCCGCGTCCAACGGTACGACCATGACCATCAAAGCGCTGACCAACATGTATTTGTTGCTGCACTTGATGGATCGCGACCTGGCCGGGCGTATCCGTTTGCCGTATTACCTCGATGAAGCGGCAGACATTGACGAAAGAAACCAGACCGCGCTGCTGGAAACCAGTTTGCAGTTGGGCTTTGTGCCGATTCTGGCGAGTGTGAAGCCGCAGGTCTGCGCCCATGTGGCCATCGACCTGGAAGGTGGCAGCGGGCCTAACGGGATCTATATCGACGAGGATGACTGGAAGTACATCCGCCGCCATGACGACGTGGCCAGCCCTGCGGCTGCCGAGCCGCAACTGGAGGACGTCACGGCAATCTGATGCAGGGGGTACAGGCTCGCGAGGCTCGCTTGACGTGCTTCGCGAGCCCTCTCGTTACTGCCCACTTCGCACACGCCTGCCGAAAAGAAATTTCAACTTTTCAGAAAATTCCTACCTTCATTTTGCATCGTGAGAAGCACACTCCCTTGTACCCCTGTCAGGCCCCAAACAGGAAGACACCGTAGAGGAGCACACGATGAACTCAGTCACACGTGGGCATGACCGTGCAAAGACGCCCGACGACCGGTCACTCATTGACGTGAATCTTTTAGCCACCCTGCCGATAACTTTTTTGCCACTGAAAAAGAGGCAATAAGCCATTAGTCACGGCATGGGCCATCCTTTCTAAAAAGTATTAAACCACTATTGCTTAGGATATATCGCACATCGCTTCTGACAGACAACCCGTTGGATAACTAACGGTTTGACGCCATTGAAAATAGAGTTGTTCATGGGTGTTCCTGACCCGCATTTAATTCAACTCGAACATTGAGCGCTTGACTCCCAAGTTGTGACGACTGCCCCCACCGCCGCGACGACAAAAGCGCCCTCTTAACGTTGTAGGAATTATCATGCGTAAGGCTTTGATAGTAGACGATCATCCTTTTATTCGAAGGATCGTCAGGCTGGTACTGGAAAACGCCAACTTCCAGATTGCGGCTGAAACCGATAACGGCGCCACGGCGCTGGATCTGGCACGCGAACACTTGCCCCATCTGATCGTGCTGGACCTGTCGATGCCTAAACTTGACGGGCTGGAGGTGCTCAAAAGGCTGCACATACTGGGGCTACCGATCAAAGTGTTAGTGCTGACGTCCAAAGGCTCAGCTTTTTTCGCAGACCGTTGTATCAGGGCCGGCGCTATTGGTTTTATTGAAAAGACCGAAGATGTAGACGCCTTGACCAAGGCGATTAACGTGGTGATGAGCGGCCGGGTTTATTTAAATGATTGTGATGTCGAGTTGTCTCCCAAACACACAGACCAACAATTAATCAAAACATTGTCTGATCGCGAATTACGCACCCTTCAATATTTAGTGTCTGGCTTCTCCAACAAAAAGATTTCACAAATTATGTTACTGAGTGAGAAAACAGTCAGTACTTATAAGACACGCGTCTTACACAAACTCAATATCAAGTCAGTGGTGTATCTGGCTGAATTTGCCAAGCGCAATAACTTAATCGAATGAAGCAGGCCGTCTGGTTATTGACGTTATGCCTGACAACGGTGAGTCATGCCTCACCAAGCCCCTTGTACTTGCTTGCGCGATCACAGGCGGACGTGCCTGCGCTCAAGCTCAGCGAGGGCGACACACAATGGCTGAGAACCAAACAATCGCTAATTCTGGGTACGTCGGCACCGGACAATGCCCCCTTCGATATATCCTCAGGCAGTGATTACTTTGAAGGCCTGACCGCCGATTATGCCGGGCTGCTCGCCCAGGCACTGAACCTTGAGATCAAGGTGCGGCGCTATGACTCCAGGGCGCAGGCTATCGAGGCGTTGAAAAATGACCAGATCGATCTGCTCGGCACCGCCAATGCCTTTGAAAGTGCCGATGATCAATTGGCACTCTCGTCCGCCTATGCTCTCGATACCCCTGTGCTGGTCTCCCGTACCGGCGACAGCAAGAGCAGCATCCCGCTGCCGCCCGGTCTGCGCCTGGCCATGTTTTATCACTACCAGCCCGTCGCCGCGGTAAAGGCCCAGTATCCGGACGTGCAGCTAGAACTGTATGCCTCCCCCCTTGCAGCCCTCGGCGCCGTGGCGTTTGGCCAGGCCGACCTGTATTTGGGGGACGCCATCAGCGCCCACTACCTGATTAGCAAAAACTATCCCAATAACGTGTACATCCGCGACTTGGCCCTCCTTGAAGAGCAGTCGTTTTCGTTTGCAGTGCATCACCCCAACCCGCGCCTGCTGCGCCTGATCAATTCGGCGCTGGCAGCCATTCCTCCCGCCCACAACAATGCCATCCAGCATCGCTGGGGCGTTGGCACAATGAGTATCGAGCGGCGTGGACCGTTGCAGCTCACCCCGTCCGAACAACGCTGGATCGAGGCCCATCCGCGCCTGAAAGTAGCGGTTTCCGAAGACTTTTTGCCGTTTACCTTTTTTAACGACCAAGGGGTGTTCAGTGGCCTTGCGGCCGACTTGCTGGCCAAGATCAGCCTGCGCACGGGGATTAAATTTGAATGGGTACGCAGCCAGTCCGTGCCGGACCTGATCGAGGATGTAAAGCTGGGGCGTGCCGATCTGATGCCGGCGTTCACCGCCAGCGCCAGCCGCGAACACGTACTGCGTTTTACCAAGCCGTATATTTCAACGCCCTTTGTGCTGGTGACACCCCTGCTCACGGGCAGCCCGCAAACGCTGGACAAACTGAACGGCCAACGCATCGCGCTGGTGATCGACAATAACGTCAGTACGTACCTGGCGCAGCACTATCCGGGCGTGCAATTGATCGCCGCGCGCAACTCGGCACTTGCCCTGGAAATGGCCAGCACAGGCGAGGTACAAGGAGCCGTGATCAATCTGGTCAGTGCGCGTTATCTGCTCCAGCAACACTACGCCAGGCAGTTAAAAATCAGCAGCACAGTGGGCATTGTCCCCGCCCAGTTTTCATTGGCCGTGAATACGCAAGCAACCACACTGCACTCGATTCTGGGCAAGGCGCTGGCCAGTATTTCGCCCGAAGAAATGGACACCCTTACCGCTCGCTGGCACAGCGCCGTGATGCTCGACAACCGCTTTTGGGCACGTCACCGCTCGGCGATCATGCGTATCTCGGCGGTGGTGGTCGGGGTGTTGCTGCTTGGCATCGTGTGGATCTCTTACCTGCGCCGGGTGCTGAGCAAACGCGACCAGGCCGAGCGTGCCCTGAGCGATCAACTGGCGTTCATGCGTACGCTGATTGATGGCACGCCCCACCCTATTTACGTGCGCGACCGTCAGGGGCGGTTGCTGATTTGCAATGAAGGTTACCTGGAGACGTTTGGCGCCGAACGCGAATCCATTGTCGGCAAAACCTTGCTGGAGCATTCGCTGACGTCGATGCGCCAACACAAGGCCTACCACAGCGACTATATGCGAGTGATGCAGGAAGGTCGCCCCTTGGTTCGCGATCACCAACTGGAACTGCCCAACACTCAGGTACTGACTATCTACCACTGGATCCTGCCCTATCGCGGCAGCGACGATGAGGTGGTCGGCATCATTGGTGGCTGGATTGATATCAGTGAGCGCCAGCAGTTGGTCGAGCAGTTGCAGGAAGCAAAACAGCAGGCCGAACAGGCCAATGTAGCCAAGAGTGATTTTCTGACCACCATGAGCCATGAGATCCGTACGCCCATGAACGCGGTGATCGGCATGCTCGAACTGGCGATGAAAAAGGCCGAGCAAGGGCTTGCCGACAACGACAGCCTGGAAGTTGCTTCACAAGCCGCCCAAGGCTTGCTGGAGTTGATTGGCGACATTCTGGATATCACCCAAATCGAATCAGGGCGCATGTCGCTCAATCAGCAGCGCACTCACCTGATGAAGCTGGTGGAGTCCACTGCCCGGGTGTTTGAAGCCCTGGCGGAGAAAAAAGGCTTGCTGATGAGTTTTGAGCTCGACCCCAGGATCAACACAGAGGTGCTGATTGACCCTCTGCGCTTTCGTCAGGTGCTGTCGAACTTGCTGAGCAATGCGATCAAGTTCACTGACAGCGGCCATGTTGGCCTGAGCGTACGCGCCAAGGGCTCGCGGGACAGCGAACGGCTGAACGTGTGCGTACTGATCGAAGACACCGGCATCGGCATATCGGAGCAAGACCAGCAGCGCCTGTTTAGCCCCTTCTCCCAGGCCCGCTCGAAAAACAAGCTGCCGGGCGGCTCCGGTCTGGGGCTGATGATCAGCCGACAGTTGTGCGAAATGATGGGCGGTACGCTGCAGTTGTGCAGCGCGCTGGGCAAAGGCACGCGCATTACTCTGGAGTTCGACATGGTGACCCTGCTTGCGGTCTCGCCTGTGGTGGTGCCAAACGAACCACCCGCCCCCCCGCAACGCGCCTTGAACGTGCTGGTGGTCGATGATTACCCGCCCAATCGAAGGCTGTTGACGCAACAACTCGGCTATTTGGGGCACATGGCACAGGAAGCCTGCGAAGGTGCGCAGGCCTTGAAGGCCTGGAGAACCCAGCGTTTTGACTTGATCATGACCGACTGCGCCATGCCGGTGATGGACGGTTATGAACTGGCCCGCACCATCCGCGCTGAAGAGGCCGCCAACGGCATGCCAGCGGTATTGATCGTCGGGTTTACCGCCAATGCCCAAACGGGCGAAGTAGAACGCTGCATGGCCGCCGGAATGAATGATTGCCTGTTCAAACCCATCAGCTTGCAACACCTTGAAGCACGCTTGGCGTCAGCCGATCTGGAGCCACTCAAGCTGCAAAACACGCCCGAACCTGCGCAGTCGGAACGTGAGATTGATCTCGACGCGCTGGAACGTTTGACCCAGGGTGATGCTAACGCCCTTAAACACTTGATCGAACCGCTGATCAGCAGCATGGAAGAGGACATGGCGGCACTGCTGCAGGCGTTCACCAAGCATGACTTGCCGGGCATGAGTGCGGTGGCGCACAAGGTCAAAAGCGGTGCCCGGATGATCAAGGCCCGGCACTTGTTGCAGTGCTGTGAGGACCTGGAAAAAGCCTGCCTGCTCGCCAACTGGTCGCAGGTGGCTGAGCGGGTCGATGATCAGTACGAAGCCATGGCCCAGATTCTGGAACTGATTGAGGTGTATCGGGTATGAGCCCCGCCGCTCTTGCGAAGCAGCAGGGTCTTGGTCATGCCCGTTCGCCAGACAAGGCGCTTAGAGGAGGTTCTGGATCAATACAATCGTTTTAGAGAAAGGCCCGGCCACTGCGCCTTGGTCGGTCAAGGTTGAGGCAATTTTCAAGTTGGAGGTACCGCCCGGCAGCCTGAGGACCTGACCTGCATTGAAGCCGTTGACCGTGATGATGCTCAAGATGCCATTGCCCAGGTTCACCGGGTTGCCGCTTGCGACGGTATAGGTGACCGAGGCGTCACGGGTGCATGTCACCTGACGGCTGACCTCCACTTTTTTTCCAGTAATTTCGCCGACCTTCAACGTGCCGTGATCAAGCGTCACCGTGCCACCGCTGACGTTGCATTGGTTGGGCGGAATCGGTGGCGGGCCGCAGGAGTCCGCGCCGGGGAGGAAATAGCTGTTGCTGGCTCTGTTGCCTGCATAGGTCGCCCAAGAAGTACACATACGCTGGGTCACACCGCCCCCCCCATAGGTGTAGGCGTTATAACGACTCACGGAGTTACCGTAACGCGCCCGCCAAGCACTGATGGCCTGATCCCAGGTCATATTGGTATTGACGGTAACCGACGTATCGTTGTGGCTTGCACAATAGAAACTGACAAAACTGGTGCAATTCATCGCGCTGACGAAGCGGTACCCGCCCGAGTTAATGACGATGGGGCTGGCCACCGGCCCAAATTGGCAGGGAACTGTTGCCCCTGGACATAACACTTTGCCGGGGTACTGGTTTGGAACGCCGTTGTCCGTGGCCGTGGCCGTGCCAGAAACCACCAGCAGATTGCCCGGAGAGGTGATGGGTGAAGGGCGTGGGTCGTTGTTGGCGTGGGTCGACAACAGATACGCGTTGGCCGCGGGCATAACTATCCACAGGGCGATTGCCAGTAACGCTCGACAAAAAGAATGGTTCAAGGTCATGAATGCCTCTGGTGCTGGGTGAAAATCAGGTTCTATATGAACGTCACGGGTACGCCAGCGTGAACGTCGAGTTCGCCACGAAGCGGCCTTTGCGGATTGACTCATTGGCAATGGCGGTAGGCTCGCCCCGCACATAGGCCTTGAGCGAAATAACGTTGTCACCCTCGTTCAAGGCCTGTTCGGGGCTGGGTGCGTTAAGGGGTAATAGCTGGTCGGTGGCCGTTTCAAGACCGATGGCAATGCCTCGGGCAACACTGCCAGTGCCCAACGCCAGCAAGCCCGGCAATTCGGCATTTTCAGCGCCGCTGAAGGTGACCGTCACCGAGTCGGCAATATGGGTGTCGCAGTCTTGCAGGTGAATATAAAAAGGCTCTCCGGGCGTTCGGGTGTTTTGGTAAAGACTGAACGTGGAGATATCACTGAACTTCACCGGGATCAGTTCGTCACCCGGGCGAATGGTGCAGGCCTGCGCAACCAACACGCCCTTGAAGCTCAAGTTGTCGGCTGCCTGCACCTGACTGGCCAGCAGGCACGCCGCAAGGGGGGTGAACGCGAGGGTTTCAATGACTGATCGCATGCTGCGGCGCCTCATTGGTAGTTCGCCAATAACGTGGCTGATGCGGTGAAGCCACCGGGGGCTAACGTCGAACCAGGGCGTTTGACCGGCACGGCCTCAAGCACAGGCGGTGAGCTGGGGGTAATCACCAGTGGTGTGTTGAGTTCCAGAGGGAGACCGTTTTGCAGCAATTTAATGCCGAGATCGACCACACTCGATTGCACGGCTGAGGGCTCGAAAGTGGTGGCCGTGCCCCGCACGGTGAGGATCATTTCCCAGGGCAAGGTGTCGGTTGAACAGGTGATGGTGTAATTCACCGGCTGGCGGTAATGCTCGCCATCCACTTTGCTGATACCCACTTCCTTGAAGTCCACTTCAATAGTGCTGCCGCCATTGATGGTGCACGGCGGCGGTTCGATCAGCGTTCCGTTGAACGCCACGTTAGCCGTGGCAGTGCTGCACAGGCCCAAGGAGAGCACAGTCAGCACCACGGACGATGGCCAGAATGTCATCAGGCGTTCCTTCTTCATTGCAGTACCACCACCAAGGTTGCCGCGGCGGTGAATCCGCCGCCGGTCAAGGTGCTGCCAGGGCGTTTAACGGGCACCGCTTGCACGCCGGGCAAGGTCGGGTAGGTGAATTTCACGGCCGTATTGAGCGGCCAGTCGGCACCGTCGACGAACAGCTTGACACCCAGATCAGCCTTGCTGGTGGCCAGCGATTTAGCATCAAACGCGGCCCCTGCCCCTTTGAGCTCCAGGGTCATGGCATTGGAGGACGGGTTGCTGCACGACACTTCATAGTCCACCCCGCGCTGATAATTGATGCCGTCAATGCGGGTGGTTTGCAGTGCATCGCCAAACGGGACGTTAAGCGTTGTCCCGCGGTTGATCTCACACGGTGGCGGTGCTTGCACCACACCGCTGATGGTCACGTTGACGTCTGCCTGTGCGCCTTGGCTGAGTGCCCACAACAGGCAGCCGCCGATCAGGACGATAGGTAAGCCGGAGCTGAACATCGCTGGTTCCTCAGTCATAGTTGAGCCTGAAATCGACGACAGCCCGAAAGGCGCCGTTAGTCAGGGGGGCAGGCGTGCGAGTGGCCTGAACGTACCAAGTCACGGTGTCGCGACCGTGCACCAAAAACAGGGGCTGGCCCCATGACCCCAGGCGCACATCACGGCCGTGGGTATCGGTCAGCCGCAGCCCCATCCCGGTAACGCCCTGCACTTTCACCAAACGCGGATCATCGGGGTCTGCCGGGGCCACAAAGGCCACCGACACAACTGGCTCATAAGGGCTCCAGACCAGACGGCCGGTGCGCTCGTTGGGCAGGCCACCGGCAATGCGCCGACAGTCCAGAAACCGCAACTGGAAGGCCACGGGCTCGGCCATGTCGCCGGGCTTGAGCAAGTCGGCCCGCGAGACATTGTTGAGTGCGACGGTCTGGTAGGCCGAGGACATTTCCAACAGGCACGGCGCATGGTTGAGTGAGCCGCTGATGTCCAGCAAGCCATCGGTATCGATGATGGGCTCGTCTTCGGCCCGGCACAGGTTGGCTGACAACGCCAGTATCAGACCGGTCAGCGCCAGCCCACGGGCCAGGGGCATGACGCTATTCATTGCGCGAAGAAGCCTTAACGTCGACGCTGCATTCATTGCCCGCGCAGGTGAAGGCCAGGGTCGGGCGACCGCCGTAGTCATTGATGTAGGTCAGGTACGGCGTGTTGCCCAGCGCTGCAGCGGTCGGTCCCAGTTTAAGGGCACCTCTGGGCGGGACCATCAGCGGCTCGAAGCCGTCTGCGGTTTTGCCGTCTTTGCTGTTGCGCGCATCCACCAGCGTCACGTAGTACGGGGTTGGATTATTGACCTGGTAATGATCGCCCTGACGGGTCAGGGTCAGTTTCTCCTGCCAGGGGTTAGCCTGTTGCTGCTGGGTCGGGATGATCGACGCCGGGCGGTAGAACAGTTTGATGCGCGTCTGCAACGCAATTTGCAGCGTATTGGTTTTGTCGCTGCGCGGCGGGATTTCACGCAGGTTGAAGTAGTAAACACTTTCGCGGTCCTGGGGCAATAACTTGGCTGCTGGCAGGGCCTGAACCTTGACCTGGCTGTTCTTGCCCGGCTCAAGGCGTTGCACGGGGGGCAATACGGTCAGCGGGGTGCTGATTTTTTTACCGGACTCGTCTTCGATCCAGCCCTGGGCCAGGTATGGCAGTTCGGCGTTGTTATTGGTGATGTTCATGCTGACGGCGTCTTTACTGCCGTCAAAAATCACCCGGGTACGGTCCAGGCCGATGGCGGCCTTGCTGGTGTTGATCAGGCACATCGCCAACAGGGCCAATGCAAAAGGGGCAAAACGGGGGTTGAGGCTCATGAGGCTTTTCTCTCCAAAACATCAGGTATTACTGCCGAGGCGGGTGTGCTGTCAGCCTTGATGGGCTGGCACAGCAGGTTCAGGGTCGAGGCCAGCCCGTCGGCCGGGAGCACCTCGGGCAAGCTCAGGCTGCAGCGCTCGGTGCTGCCCCAACTGACGGTCATCTGCGAACCGGGCTGGATGCCGCTCAGGTACACACTGCCTTCGTCGTTGACGATGCCGGTGTCCTGCTGTTTTTCATTTTTGACGCTGGCGCCGAACGGCGGGACGCTGCCATCAGGCAGGCGCAGAACCGCCATGGCTTTCTCACCAGAGATCACCGCCAGGGTGCGATAGCCGATGGCGCCTTCGGTCAGGGTCAGCTCGGTGACCGACTGGGTGGCCTCGATGTTGCTCGGCAGGCTTTCCAGGTCCACGCTGGCTGAGGTGCGGTAGAAGCTGCTGATGTCCGAGATCACCGCTTTGCCGAAGCCGTTGCTGCGGGTCGGTGCGCCATAACCGCGTATCGGCACATCCGCCACGCCGCTGGTATCGACCATCAGGCGAGTGCCGCCCATGCTGGAACTGCGGTGCAATGCGGCGCCGTCTTTAGTCAGCGTGCCGCCACCACGGGCAGATACGCTGAGGCTTGAACGGCTGTCTTTTTCGATGCCTGCGCTGAGATCAACATCGGCTCGATCACCGGCGTGGCTCAGGAAGCCGCTGACCGAGGTGTCGCTTGCCGCCAACTGATAGTTGTTGCGCTCATTGATGCGGTCGCTGTAGCGGGTCGAGTAATTGTTGGTGTTCTGGATTCTGTTGAAACTGCTGGATAACGAGCCCGAGCGGCCCAAGGGCACGCTGAAGGTGAGGAACATACCTTTGCTGGTTGGCTCTTGGCGCTGCTGGGTCTGGAACAGGTTAAGCGACATGCTGAGGTTTTTGACTGGACCCGCATCGAAGTAGCGCGACACGGAAAGGTTCCAGCGCTCGCTGTCGGGCCGGTCCCAGTAGGACTGATTGCTGTAATCCAGATAGACCGACACACCGGCATCGCGAAACTGTTTGTTGAAGGTGGCCGTGTACAGCGATTTGCTGCCCCCTACTTCACCGCCGTAGTGACGAACATCGAGGTATTCACTCATGCTCAGGTAGTCTTTTTGTGAAAAGCGATACCCCGCGAACGAGACCTGGCTGTCGTATTCTTCAAACCGTTTGGAGTAACTCAAGCGGTACGAGGCCCCCGAGTAGGTGCCGTCGCGCAACGTGGTGCTGGCTCGGGTGGTGTCCAGTGACACCGCACCGAAGGCCATCAGGTCGCGACCAACACCCACTGAAAACGCGCGGTAGTTGTTGTCGGTGATGGCCCCGCCAAACAGTGACCAGCCGTTGCTGACCCCCCAGGAAAACTCGCCGGTACTGAATACGTTGCCGTCATCGCCCTCTTGCAGGTTGGACGGCCTGCCCGCCGCCACTTTGAAACGCACGCTGCCGGGCCGTGTGAGGTAAGGAATGCTGGCGGACTCGACCTTAAAGGTCTGTACCGAGCCGTCTTGCTCCTCCACCCGTACATCCATCGAGCCGCTGACGGCATCGTTGAGGTCCTGGATGCGAAATGGCCCGGCGGCCACCAGCGCTTCGTAGAGCACACGCCCTTGTTGGCTGATGACAACTTTGGCGTTCGTGCGGGCGACACCCACAACTTCCGGGGCGTAGCCGCGCAAGTTGGGCGGCAACTGGTTGTCGTCTGAATTGAGCGACACACCGGTAAACCGGAAGCTGTCGAACAGGTCGGAGTACAAGTAGTTTTCACCCACCGACAAGCGCGCCTGCAGCGATGGCAAGGCGCGGTAGGCGTAGAAACGGTTCCATTCCATACGCTGTGTGCGGCTGGTGTCTTCGGCATCAACGCGCCCTTGCCAGTCTGCACGCACCCGCCATGCCCCTACGTTGGCGCCAAGGGTGCCATTACCGCTGAGGTTGTTTTTGGCACCATCGTTATTGGCTCGAATGGATTGGGCGGTGAGGTTGTAATCAAACAACAGGCCCGGCACGCCGTCATCCCACCGCGACGGTGGATCCCAGTTTTGCGCGGTGTATTGCAGATAGGCTTGCGGCAACGAGATACGCAGGGTCGAGGTGCTTAAATCGCCCGCGACTTCCATACCGGGCAAACTGCGAATGTTCAGGCACTCATTGTTTTTCCACCAGGTCAGTTCGGCGTCTTTGCCCTCTTTGAGCCCCAGTAGCGCAACCAGCTCGGGCGACAGGCAGGCTTCGCTGCCTTTGGGGTCATCCTCGGGAGGGATGAACGCGATGCGCTGCTCGCCCAGGCTTTGGGCATTGATTTGCACGTTCATCGGATAAACACCGGGCAGGATGAAACCACTGCGCGAGAATTGCGACAGGTCGATATTGGAACGGTCGTTAAGGTCCAGAATGTCTGTGTTGAACTGAATATCGCCAGCCGCGATTGCGCTGCCAGCCACGACCATCAGCCCGCCCATGACACACGGTGGCCATGCGGCTTTTATCGTTGACGTTTTAAGCATGGAAAACAGACCAACCATGTCAGTAATACTCCAGCCTGAAGCGCACCGCAGCGCGGTGACTGCCGACCGAAAGAGGCTGGTCATTGCCGACCAATTTGAGGGTGTAATGCAGCACTTGATCTCGGGCGCTCGAGAGCGGAATCATGGCCATGGGCACGCCCGGAAGGCTTTCGTGGCCTTGGGCATCGATGATATGGAAGGCCACACCCTGTGAAGAACCATTGGCCGCGAAGGAACGACCTTGGCGGTCTGGCACGCCGTCAAATGTCACACGTACGTGTTGCCAGTCGGGCAACTTCTCGCCGGGGCGGTCAGGGTTAGTACGGGTGAGTGAGCAATTAGTTAAACGCAAGGTAAACGAATGCGGATCGCCCTCACCGAGCCGAATAAGTCGGCCAACGGGCATGGGGTCCATTTCAATCACTTGATAAGCGCTGCTGGTGTCCATCGTGCAGGCCGAATCAAGAATCTCGCCGCCGAGTGTGACAACGCCATTTTGTTGGCCAGCCGCCACGACATTATTAAAGGGCACCATTAACAGTGCGAACGAAGAAGTAATAGTTAACTGCGTTATTACATTCACGAGCAGGTTCTCATTTTCAAGTTACCCTGCCACCTTGCGGTGGCAGGGCAATGACTTACTGGTAAGCCAATGAGAAGTTGGTAATGGCGGTGAACTCACCTGGTTTGACAGTATCTGCGGCGGTAGCGCCTTTCAGGAATGCACCAAATTGCAGAGTGTTATTGCCGTCCTGAATGGTTTGAGCTGGTGTTGGAACACCCAATTCAATGAGTGTGCCGCTCGCATTGCGCATCATGATACCAGCGCCAGATGCCGTGCCCACAATGCCCAGCGCCCCCGGAACGTCTGCCGAGGCACCACCGGTAAAGGTAGTGGAGACTGATTTAAGGGTTGCGGTATTGCAGCCCACTAGTTTGATGTCGAACGGCTGAGGCGCACTCGAACCGCCCACATCCAATTGCGACTTGGCAACTTGGCCAAGCCCTACAGTTTGGTCAACACTTTCAGGCGCGATAGAGCAGGCCGCTTCAATAATTGCACCTTCGAAAGTGACTGTTCCTTGACCGGCACCTGCTGCTTGAACCATCGAAGCAGAACCCGCCAACATGAACATCGAGACCAAAGCAGCTTTAGTTACACACTTCATTTTTTAACTTCCTTTAGATATTTAAGTTTCGGAGCCATCCTTTAAATTAAACTTGTTTTCAGGCACGGCATTGCACACCTTTAAATCAAGAAGTTCATCCGTGAGTTATTTAAACAATGAAGCCCCAAGGTTTTGCCGCGTTAATGTTGGCCACACCCCTATTATTTAACCCCTTAACAGTGGACGTGACCCGAACGACGAAACTGGGAAGAAGTTAACTTGCTCCAAGCAAATCCAACGTAGGAATTCTCTGAACTTTTTGAAATAGCCGGCGTGGCGCTGAGCGCGGTTGTGGCTGGAGGAGAATACGGAGACGAAAAAAAACCGCGATCAGTGATCGCGGTTTTTAATGGGCGTGTAGCGGGTTATTTGGCCAACGGGATTTTCGGAGCCCATTGCAGCCATTCCTCTTCGAACGTGTCGAAGAGCGGGAAGGTTTGTTGTGGGCGAGCCGGGTTGCCCATTTTGTCCCCATCCGGCGTGGCGAAGGCAATACCGCCTTGAACCAGGGTTTCAAGGGACTCGGTACGAATCGTCGCGCCTTTGAACAAACCAAAGTCGACACCGAAGCCGCTGGTGTTCCAAAAACGGCTGCCGCTGCGTACCAGTGGCGCATAACGCGGCTCGATCAGGATATGCACCAAGACTCGATCAGCGGTGTTGCCCAACTCGTACCCGGTGACCTTGCCGACGGTGACTTCACGGTAGGTGACGGGGACGCCCTCTTTGAGCGAGCCTCGACGTGCAGCACTCAATACCAGGCGCAGCCCTGCTTCAGGGACTACGGCGTCGGGCGCTTGCTCCAGAGCAACGAAGTCACTTTGTGGCCCGCGACCTTTGGGTGCCGGTTGCACTTCGAGATACTGGCCTGTCACCAAGGTTTGGAGGTTGGCGGTTTTCATCAGGCCCAGTTCGGGTTTGACCACCCAAAATTGGCTGCCTGCCCGCGCAATGCGCTCTGGCACTTCGGTGATGCGTGCTTGCAGCAGGACAGATTGCAGGTCGTCACTGAGGTCGACGCTTTCGATCTTACCGACGGTCAAACCTTTGAAGCGGATGGGTGACCCGCTGCTCAAGCCGTCGGCACTCGCCACTTTGATGGTAATCGGCACGCCTTGTTCCATCGCCGCGTCACGATCGCTGAAGAGGCGGAAACGCGGGATACGTTTTTGCAAAGGCGCCGTGACTTTCGGGGTTTCGAACGCGATGCCGCCTGCCATCAAGCTTTGCAGGGACTCACTTTTAACCTGGATGCCGCTGGTCAGGCCGCCGGTGAGGGTTACGCCGCTGGCGTTCCAGAAGCGGGTTGAAGCGTTGACCAGGCCTTCGTATTCCTTCTCGATGTGCACGCCAATGATCAATTGCTTTTTAGTGCGGGAGAACTGGTAGCTCTGAACCGAACCGACTTTGACCTGTTTGTAGAGCACCGGGCTGCCGACATCCAGTGAGCCCAGGTTGTCGGTGAAGAGCACCATGTGCAGGCCGGGTGAGCGCAGGTCCAGAGGTGGCGCTTTGGGGCGGGCCACAAACTCGCGCTCGGGCTTGCCGCCTTTGTCACCCGGACGAATAGCGATGTAGTTGCCTTTCACCAGCGCTTCGAGCCCGGTAATACCGGCCAGTGAGATGGACGGTTTGACCACCCAGAATTGGGTGCCTTCTACCAGATAGTCTTCGGCCAAGGGATCTAGGGCCAATTCGGCGCTGGCGCTGCTCAGATCTGGGTCGACTTTCAAGGCTTTGAGGCTACCGACCTGAATGCCTTTGTACATGACAGGTGTGCGCCCTGCTTGCAGGCCTTCGAAGTCGCTGAGTTTAACTTTGACCTTGATGCCCGCTTGGGCAGCATCGAAGTCTTCATATAAGCGGAACGGCAGGTTGGGATCGGTTGGCGGGCTGTCTTTGCGATTCTCGGGGGTGGCAAAAGCGATACCGCCTGCGACGATACTGGCCAGCGATTCGCTGCGCACTTTTACACCAGACAGGTTAGCGTCGATGCTGATGCCGCTGGCGTTCCAGAAGCGCGTGTGTTTGCGCACCAGATTCGCGTAGGTCGGCTCAATAAAGACTTTGATCTCGACGGTGTTGTGGTCTTCGGACAATACGTAGCTTTTAACCTGGCCAACCTGGATCTGTTTGTAGAACACCGGGCTGCCGCGATTCAGCGACCCCAGTCGTTCGGCCTTGAGTGTCAGGTGCAAGCCTGGCTTGGCGTCAGACAACGGCGGTTCTTGCGACAGTGCTTTGAACTTGCGTGTCGACTCGCCATCACCCGGACTGACGGCAATGTAGTTGCCGGAGACCAGGGTTTCGAGGCCGGTGATACCCGCCAGAGAAACGCTGGGTTTGACCAGCCAGAAGCGGGTGTTGGTTTTGAGGTATTGCTCTACGTCCTTGTTCATCTCGATGGTGGCGATGACCCCTTTGCTCGGGCCACTCTCATCCAGTGCCAAGGTTTTGACCTTGCCTACGGGCATGCCTTTGTAGACCACTTCGGTCTTGTTGGCGACAATGCCTTCACCACTTTCGAAGCGCACCTGAATATCAATGCCCGTCTCGCTGTAGGCTTTCCAGCCCAGCCAGCCACCGATGATCAGGGCAATAAGCGGGAGAATCCAGATGGCCGACCAATTGGACGCCGGACGGGTTTTAGCGGTAGGTAAATCACTCATGGTCGTCATCCGACTCCGTGTTATCCCAAATAAGTCGGGGATCAAAAGTTACAGCTGCAAGCATGGTGAGGATCACGACGCTGGCGAAGGCGACAGCGCCGAGATTAGCCTCAATGCTGGCGATACGTCCAAAGTTCACCACCGCCACCAGAATGGCGATGACGAAAATATCGAGCATCGACCAGCGGCCAATAAACTCGATAAATCGGTACATGATGATACGTTGCCGGGCAGACAAGGGTTGATGGCGCTGTACCGAGAACAACAGCAAGGCAATGCCAACCAGCTTGAAGGTGGGTACCAAAATACTTGCCACAAATACGACCGCGGCAATGGGTATCATCCCGTGCTGCACCAGTTCGATTACCCCGGACATGATCGTACTGGGGCTGCCTTGGCCCAGCGTATTGATGGTCATGATCGGCAACAAATTCGCCGGGATGTACAGAATGGCAGAGGTCAGTAACAGGGCCCAGGTACGCAGCAAGCTGTTCGGGCGACGAGCGTGCACCAAAGCGCCACAGCGGGTGCAAGTTTGCTCATCGACGTCTTTATCTTGCCGATTTAATTCGTGGCATTCGGTGCAAATCAGGATGCCGGCATCAATCGCACGCATGCGTATCCTCCCCTGAAAGCGCCTGCCAGATTTGGTGAGGTGACATGACGACCTCCAGCCAGACCTGAACCAGCAGCAGACTGACGAAGCAGGTAAGGCCTAGCCCCAGACTCAGCTCGGCCAGGTCGACCAACTTCACAATGGCCACCAGCACGCCCATCAGGTACACCTCAAGCATGCCCCAGTCTTTCAAGTGGTGATAAATCCTGTAGATGAGCAAGCCGTAAGAGCGGCCAATGTTCCAGCGGATGCTCAGTAGCACTGCCAGCTGGCACAGCAATTTGAGTAACGGAATCCCCATGCTGCACAAGAACACCACGACGGCGATGCCTTGCATGCCGGTGTCAAAGAGGCCGACAACGCCACTCCAAACGGTATCTTGAGAAGCCTGGCCCAACAGGTTGAGTTCCATGATGGGCAAAAAGTTCGCGGGGACATACAGCAGCAAGGCGGCAATGACGAGAGCGAGGCTACGCTCGACCATATTGTGACGATGGGCATAAAGCTCATAACCGCAACGCGGGCATTGGGCTTTTTCACCAAGCGCGAGATGCGGTTTACGCATCAGAAGATCGCACTCATGGCAGGCCACTAACTCGTCCAGCGGTAAATCTGACACCCTGCTGGCGTCAGCTGGATCTGGCATATAAGGCGTCTCTGTCTTAGAAAATGACTGCGCCTATTCTAATGTGCGGAGTCCTAAAGAAGTTTGCCTATTTGTAGGACTTTAGATGCAAGGGGGCGAAATGAGCTGCAAGCTGCAAGCTGCAAGCTGCAAGCTGCAAGCTGCAAGCTGCAAGCTGCAAGCTGCAAGCTGCAAGCTGCAAGCTGCAAGCTGCAAGAGCGTGGGGGGCTTGGGCGGGGGTGTCCAGTTTT
>NZ_JASCPQ010000028.1:0-53627 GCF_029959305.1 Pseudomonas sp. PS01297 | reverse complement strand
GGCTTGCTCGCGATCCAGGCAACGCGGTCCGGCAGGCAGGTCGCGTTGATCCTTTCGCGAGCAAGCCCGCTCCCACAGGATTCTGTCCGGTCTTCAACAGGATTTTTATAACCCCATGCTCATTCCGCCAATCGGGTTTATGATGCCAAACGGCACTATTTCTTGATGTCCCCACCAGGGATGACCTCAACCCTCCCGCGGAGTGTGTAATGCAGACCTTGTTCCCGCAGATCAAACCCTACGCCCGGCACGATCTTGCTGTTGATGGGCCGCATGTCTTGTATGTCGACGAAAGCGGTACGCCCGACGGCCTGCCGGTGGTCTTTGTGCACGGCGGGCCGGGGTCGGGGTGTGACGCCAACAGCCGCTGTTATTTCGATCCGGGCGTGTACCGCATCATTACGTTCGATCAGCGCGGCTGCGGCCGTTCGACTCCGCATGCCAGCCTGGACAACAACACCACGTGGGATCTGGTCGCGGACATGGAGCGGATTCGTCTGTTTCTGGGCATCGACAAGTGGGTGCTGTTTGGCGGCTCCTGGGGCTCGACCCTGTCGCTGGCCTACGCGCAAAGCCATCCGGATCGTGTTCATGGCCTGATCCTGCGCGGTATCTTTTTGGCCCGCCCGCAAGAAATTGAATGGTTCTACCAGGCCGGTGCCAGCCGTCTGTTCCCGGATTACTGGCAGGACTACATCGCGCCGATCCCGCCGGAGGAGCGCGACGACTTGCTCGGTGCCTTCCATAAGCGCCTGACGGGCAATGACCAGATCGCGCAAATGCATGCAGCCAAGGCCTGGTCGACCTGGGAGGGCCGCACCGCGACGCTGCGCCCCAACCCGCAAGTGGTTGAGCGCTTCTGCGACCCGCACCGGGCGCTGTCGATTGCCCGCATCGAATGCCATTACTTCACCAACAGCGCGTTCCTTGAGCCGGATCAACTGATCCGCGACATGCACAAAATCGCCCATTTGCCGGGCGTGATCGTGCATGGCCGCTACGACGTGATTTGCCCGCTGGACAACGCCTGGGAGCTTCACCAGAACTGGCCGGGCAGCGAACTGCAAGTGATCCGCGAAGCCGGCCACGCAGCCTCTGAGCCCGGAATCACCGATGCCTTGGTACGGGCTGCCGAGCAAATGGCTCGCAGCCTGCTCAACTTGCAGCCGGACGAAGCATGAAGGGCCTGCTGCAACGCGTAAAAGGTGCGCGGGTAGAGGTGGGCGGGGAAATTGTCGGTTCGATCGATCAGGGTTTGCTGGTGCTGTTGGCCGTCGAACCCGACGACACCGAGGCCCATGCGGCCAAAATGCTGCACAAGCTGCTCAATTACCGGGTGTTCAGCGATGCCGAGGGCAAAATGAACCTGTCGCTGAAGGATATCGACGGCGGCTTGCTGCTGGTGTCGCAATTTACCCTGGCCGCCGACACCAAAAGCGGCTTGCGCCCCAGCTTCTCCACCGCGGCCCCACCGGCAATGGCCGAGGCGATGTTTGAGCACGTCCTGGCCGAAGCCAAACGCCTGCATCCGACAGTCGAATCAGGCCGTTTTGGCGCCGATATGCAGGTGCATTTGGTCAATGATGGCCCGGTTACATTTTTGTTACAGATCTAAAACCTTGAAAATCTGTGTTTTCGTCAGAAAACATTAAGTTTTAGTTAGAAATACTTGGCGACAATAGATGCGTTGTAACGCGGGCTACTAGATAATCCCCGACTACCATAGAGACTAATCCGACACGTCAGGGGAATCATTCTTCCCTACGACGGTCGGAACAGTGCTCGCCAACCCGGCGATTTAGATCGCTGGCCGTTGGTTTCATCATCTGTTTTCGGCGAGGTTGCTCGTGATTGTTAGTCCATTAAATGCACCAAAAAGGTCTGCCAAGCGGTTACGCAACGCACTGGTGACGGGCTCTGCGCTCTTTTGCTTGCTCGGTGCGGGTCAACTGTGGGCCTTCAGTCTGGATGACGTAGCGGTTCAGGCTAAAGCCCTGGCCGAACAGAAATACCAAGCCCCGCGCAGCAATCTGCCAAACGAATTCCGTGACATGAAATTCGCGGACTATCAAAAGATTCAGTTCAAGCGCGAGAAGTCCCAGTGGGCGGGCGACAAGACCCCGTTCAAGCTGTCCTTCTATCACCAGGGCATGCATTTCGACACGCCGGTGAAAATCAACGAAGTGACCGCCGACAAGGTTGAAGAGATCAAGTACGACCCGAGCCGTTTTGATTTCGGCGACGTCAAATTCGATCCTAAAGCCACCGAGAACCTCGGCTGGGCCGGTTTCCGCGTCTTGTATCCGATCAACAAGGCTGACAAACAAGACGAAATCATGACCATGCTGGGCGCGAGCTACTTCCGCGTGATCGGCAAAGGCCAGACTTACGGCTTGTCGGCTCGTGGCATGGCGATTGATACCGCGTTGCCATCGGGCGAAGAGTTCCCGCGCTTCACCGAGTTCTGGGTTGAACGCCCAAAACCTAACGACAAACACCTGGTGATCTTTGCCTTGCTGGATTCGCCACGGGCGACCGGTGCCTACCGTTTTATCCTGCGCCCTGGCGTAGACACGGTGGTGGACGTGAAGGCACAAATGTACCTGCGTGACAAAGTGGGCAAGCTGGGCATCGCTCCGCTGACCAGCATGTACCTGTTTGGTGCGAACCAGCCGTCCAAAGTCCTCAACTACCGCCACGAGCTGCACGACTCGTCGGGCCTGGCGATCCATGCCGGCAACGGTGAGTGGATCTGGCGTCCGCTGAACAACCCGAAACACCTGTCGGTGAGCAACTTCGCCGTTGAGAACCCGCGCGGCTTTGGTTTGCTGCAACGTGGCCGTGACTTCAGCCAGTTTGAAGACCTCGACGACCGCTACGACAAGCGTCCAAGCGCCTGGATCGAGCCACAAGGTGACTGGGGCAAGGGCTCCGTTGACCTGGTAGAAATCCCGACAGCTGACGAAACCAACGACAACATCGTTGCGTTCTGGAGCCCGGGTACTCTGCCAGAGCCAGGCAAGCCGTTTGACTACGCTTACCGCCTGCACTGGACCCTGGACGAAGCAGCGCTGCACCCGGCTGACAGCGCCTGGGTTAAACAAACCATGCGTTCGACCGGTGACGTCAAGCAATCCAACCTGATCCGTCAGCCTGACGGCAGCGTGGCTTACCTGGTGGACTTCGAAGGCCCGGCGCTGGCCAAACTGCCTGCTGATGCGCCTGTGCGCAGCCAGGTGAGTGTGGGTGACAACGCCGATCTGGTTGAAAACAACCTGCGTTACAACCCGGAAACCAAAGGCTGGCGCTTGACCTTGCGCTTGAAAGTCAAAGACCCGAGCAAGTCCACGGAACTGCGTGCGGCACTGGTCCAGGACGTTGAGCAAGCTCCGGCAACCGTGGCCAAGGCTGAGAAAGTGGCGGCCAAGGTGCACGAGAAGAAAGAGCCAAAAGAAGCAAAAGCCAAGGACGCCAAGGATGCCAAGGGCACCCCGGCGCCTGCCGCCGAAGCTGCCCCTGCCACCCCAGAGCCGGTGAAGACTGAAAAAGTACTGACCGAGACCTGGAGCTATCAGTTGCCAGCCGATGAGTAATGCTCACTCTCAGCCAGTCTCGCTTGGCGAGTACCTGGCCCACCTGCCACTGAACGATGAGCAGCGCGCCGAACTGGCGAGCTGCACCTCGTTCGCTGAGTTGCATGAACGCCTGTCGGCGCGCCCGGACATCGACACCGCCGAGGCCGCCCAGGCTTCGGTGGCTTCGCGTCTGAACCTGAGCACGGCTCAAGCGCTTGAGGACGCAGAAATGCTCGCCCTCGATGCCAGTGGCCGGGTGATGCTTAAGGCCACGCCGCCGATTCGTCGTACCAAGGTGGTCCCGGAGCCATGGCGCACCAATATTCTGGTGCGTGGCTGGCGACGCCTGACCGGGCGCAGCAACCCTGCGTTGCCGCCCAAAGACGAGCGTGTATTGCCCAAGGCCCGCTGGCGTACGGTGGGTTCGATCCGCCGTTACATCCTGCTGGTGCTGATGCTGGGCCAGACCATCGTCGCGGGCTGGTACATGAAAGGCATCATGCCGTACCAGGGCTGGTCATTCGTTGACCTGGACGAGGTGCTGCATCAGCCGTTGCTGCAAACCGCACAACAAGTGCTGCCGTACGCCTTGCAGACCAGCATCCTGATCCTCTTCGGGATTTTGTTTTGCTGGGTGTCTGCAGGCTTCTGGACCGCCCTGATGGGCTTCCTTGAACTGCTGACCGGGCATGACAAGTACCGTATTTCCGGTGCCAGCGCTGGTGATGAGCCTATCCCTGAGCAAGCGCGTACAGCGTTGGTGATGCCGATTTGTAACGAAGACGTCACCCGTGTGTTTGCGGGCTTGCGGGCAACGTTTGAATCGGTGGCTGCCACAGGCGACCTGGATCGCTTTGACTTCTTTGTCCTGAGCGACAGTAACGACCCCGATATTTGTGTCGCAGAACAACAGGCCTGGCTGGATGTGTGCCGCGAGACAGAAGGCTTTGGGCGGATTTTCTATCGCCGTCGTCGCCGTCGTGTGAAGCGCAAAAGCGGCAACCTCGACGACTTTTGCCGTCGTTGGGGCGGCGATTACAAGTACATGGTGGTGCTCGACGCCGACAGCGTCATGAGCGGCGAATGCCTGACCAGCCTGGTGCGCTTGATGGAAGCCACGCCAGACGCAGGCATTATCCAGACCGCGCCACGGGCGTCGGGCATGGACACCTTGTATGCACGCATGCAGCAGTTTGCAACGCGCGTATACGGCCCGCTGTTCACCGCCGGTTTGCACTTCTGGCAGTTGGGTGAATCCCACTACTGGGGCCACAACGCGATCATCCGCATGAAGCCGTTTATCGAGCACTGCGCCCTGGCGCCGTTGCCGGGCAAGGGCGCGTTTGCGGGGGCGATTTTGTCCCACGACTTCGTTGAAGCCGCGCTGATGCGCCGTGCCGGTTGGGGCGTGTGGATCGCTTACGACTTGCCGGGCAGCTATGAAGAACTGCCGCCTAACTTGCTGGACGAACTCAAGCGTGACCGCCGCTGGTGCCACGGTAACTTGATGAACTTCCGCCTGTTCCTGGTCAAAGGCATGCACCCGGTGCACCGTGCGGTGTTCCTGACCGGCGTGATGTCGTACTTATCGGCGCCGTTGTGGTTCTTCTTCTTGCTGCTGTCGACGGCCTTGCTGGCGGTCAACACGCTGATGGAACCGCAGTACTTCATGGAGCCGCGCCAGCTGTATCCGTTGTGGCCACAATGGCACCCGGAAAAGGCGGTCGCGCTGTTCTCGACCACCATCGTGTTGCTGTTCCTGCCTAAACTGCTGAGCATCATCCTGATCTGGGCCAAGGGCGCCAAAGAGTTCGGCGGCAAGTTCAAGGTCACCGTGTCGATGCTGCTCGAAATGCTCTTTTCGATGCTGCTGGCGCCGGTGCGCATGATCTTCCACACCCGTTTCGTCCTGGCTGCCTTCCTGGGCTGGGCTGCGACCTGGAACTCGCCACAACGTGACGACGATTCCACGCCGTGGAGCGAAGCGGTACGCCGTCATGGCCCGCAAACCCTATTGGGTGCTGCGTGGGCCTGCGTGGTGTTGTGGCTGAACCCGAGCTTCCTGTGGTGGCTGGTGCCGATTGTGGGTTCGCTGATGCTGTCGATTCCAGTGTCGGTTCTGTCCAGCCGGGTTAAACCGGGCCTCAAGTCGCGTGACGAGAAGCTGTTCCTGATTCCTGAGGAATACGCGCCGCCGCGTGAGTTGTCGGCCACCGAGGAGTACACCCACGAGAACCGCTACCACGCGCTTCACGATGGCTTTGTACGGGCCGTGGTGGACCCGCAGCAAAACGCCCTGGCGTGCGCCTTGGCAACCTCGCGTCACCGCGAAGCCGAGCCGATCGAATGGCTGCGCGCCGAGCGCGTGCGTCATGCGATCAAGGTCGGCCCGAGCGGTTTGAACAACAACGAGCGTATGGCGTTGTTGAGCGACCCGGTGGCGTTGGCCCGTCTGCACGCGTTGGTGTGGACCGACGGTCACGAGGACTGGCTCAAAGCCTGGCGTGATTCGGTGGCCGCCGATAACCACGCACCGTTGCTGGCGTTGCAGCCAGCGGCGTGATCCACAGCACAAACCCCACGAAAGTGGGGTTTGTGCTTTTGTAGTCGCAGCCTTTAGCTGCGAAGGGTTGCGGAGCAACCCGTTCCCTTGAACACCCACACATCTCATCGCAGCCTTCGGCAGCGACTACGGTATTGGTTTTTACGCCCCGCCTGTCGTGCTTTTAACGCGCAAAACTCGTCTCAAAACCTTCTGTGAGTTAGCATCCGTCCCCGAATGGGTGAGTGCCCGGCTTTGTTGGCTTTATCAAGCAAACCCGCCGCAGGCCAACACCTTTATTGAGTCGGTTGAGGGGAGGTTGATGATGAAGAAGTTTCTGACGAAACTGCTGTGCGGCGCCACTGCATTACTGGCAGTCAGCGCAGCCCATGCAGGCGCCATTGACGACGCGGTCAAGCGCGGCACGCTGAAAGTCGGTATGGACCCAACGTACATGCCGTTTGAAATGACCAACAAACGCGGTCAGATCATTGGTTTTGAAGTTGACCTGCTCAAAGCCATGGCCAAGTCCATGGGCGTCAAGCTGGAACTGGTGTCCACGGCTTACGACGGTATCATCCCGGCCCTCATGACCAACAAGTTCGACATGATCGGCAGCGGCATGACCCTGACCCAAGAACGCAACCTGCGCCTGAACTTCAGCGAACCCTTCATTGTTGTGGGCCAAACCCTGCTGATCCGCAAAGAGCTGGCAGACAAGGTCAAGTCCTACAAAGACCTCAACGATCCACAGTACCGCCTGACCTCCAAAATCGGCACCACGGGTGAAATCGTCGCGCGCAAGCTGATGTCCAAAGCCCAGTACCACGGCTATGACAACGAGCCAGAAGCGGTGCTGGACGTGGTTAACGGCAAGGCAGACGCGTTTATCTACGACGCGCCTTACAACGTTGTAGCGGTCAACAAGTTCGGCAACGGCAAGCTGGAGTTCCTCGACAAGCCGTTCACCTACGAGCCGTTGGCGTTTGGTCTGAAGAAAGGCGACTACGACAGCATCAACTACATCAATAACTTCCTGCACCAGATCCACGAAGACGGCACCTACGATCGCATCCATGACAAGTGGTTCAAAGACACCGCTTGGCTCAAAGACATGGAATAAGCGCGATTCCCTGTAGCCGCTGCCGCAGGCTGCGATAAGGCCCGAAGGGGCTTGAAGATTTCAGGGCTGCTCTGCAGCCCGTCGCAGCCTTCGGCAGCGGCTACAAAAAAGCTGACCGCGTGACCTTGACGGAAAAATTGCAAAGTGATCAAACAAAAGAAAGCCCAGTGGCCGTGGCACGTTTTGACCGTGCTAATCCTCATCGGTCTGGCGGGGGCGCTGTATTACGCCACCTCGCTGATGTCCTACGAGTGGCGCTGGAACCGAGTCCCGCAGTACTTCGCCTATCAGGCCGAAGAAGCTCAACGGGCCGCTGAAACCTCCACCGTGATCGAAGTGATACACAACGGCGGAAAGGCCGAAGTGGTGCTGCGCGGCGACGATGGCGCCGAACAGCGTCTGACCGTTGCTGACAACAGCCTGCAATTGGCTGAGGGCGACGATGTTGCTGAAGGCGATGTGATCGGTGTGAACCGACATTGGGCTGCCGGGCCGCTGCTGCTGGGCCTGTGGACCACTGTCTGGCTGTCGCTGGTGTCTGGCGTGCTTGGGTTGCTGATCGGGCTGGCCACGGGCCTGTGCCGGCTGTCAAACAACCCGACCCTGCGTGACCTGTCGACGTTGTACGTTGAGCTGGTGCGCGGTACGCCGTTGCTGGTGCAGATTTTTATCTTCTACTTCTTTATTGGCACCGTGCTGAACCTGTCCCGCGAATTTGCCGGCATTGCTGCGCTGTCGCTGTTCACAGGCGCGTACGTGGCCGAAATCATCCGCGCGGGCGTCCAGTCCATCGCCCGTGGGCAAAACGAAGCGGCACGCTCGCTGGGCCTCAACGCCAGCCAGTCGATGCGCTACGTGGTCCTGCCGCAAGCGTTCAAACGGGTGCTGCCACCGCTGGCCGGGCAGTTTATCAGCTTGGTCAAAGACACCTCGCTGGTGTCGGTGATTGCGATTACCGAGCTGCTCAAAAGTGGTCGTGAAGTCATCACCACCTCGTTCTCGCCGTTCGAAATCCTGTTCTGCGTGGCGGGCCTGTACTTGTTGATCAACCTGCCGCTGTCGCACTTCGCCAGCCGGCTTGAGCGGAGGCTCGCGCAAAGTGATTGAAGTTCGCGAACTGGTAAAAGTCTTCGACACCCGCGGGCACATCGTACGCGCGGTCGACAACGTCACCACCAAGGTCGACAAGGGCGAAGTGCTGGTGGTGATCGGCCCGTCCGGCTCCGGCAAATCGACCTTTCTGCGCTGCCTCAATGGCCTGGAAGAGTTCGATTCGGGCTCTGTCAGCATTGATGGCGTAGACCTGGCCGACCCGAAAACCGACGTCAACGCCTACCGGCGTGAAGTCGGCATGGTGTTCCAGCATTTCAACCTGTTCCCGCACATGACCGTGCTCGAAAACCTCTGCCTGGCGCAGAAGGTGGTGCGCAAGCGCGGCAAGGCCGAGCGTGAAGCCAAGGCCCGTGCGCTGCTGGAGAAGGTCGGGATCGGGCAGAAGGCCAACGAATTCCCGTCGCGCCTGTCGGGCGGCCAGCAACAGCGTGTGGCCATTGCCCGTGCGCTGGCGATGGAACCCAAGGTCATGTTGTTTGACGAACCCACCTCGGCACTCGACCCGGAGATGGTCGGCGAAGTGCTCGACGTGATGAAGACCTTGGCCCTGGAGGGCATGACCATGGTCTGCGTGACCCACGAAATGGGCTTTGCTCGTGAAGTGGCGAACCGCGTGCTGTTCTTCGATCACGGCAAACTGCTGGAAGACTCCGCCCCGGAAGACTTCTTCAACTCGCCAAAAGACCTGCGCGCTCAAGCGTTCTTGCGCCAAGTCTTGTAACGCCAATCCCCGTAGGAGGGGCCGCCCCGTCTTCGACGCCGCGCTGTCGCGCAGCAAACAGGACAGCGAGTATCTTCAGCATCCCCCAATCGGTTCCCTCTCCTTCGGGAGAGGGCTAGGGTGAGGGGGCTCTTAGATCAAGATCAAAAGATCGCGAGACAAGCTCGCTCCTACCGGTTCAGACCTTAAATCGCCCCACCAATGTCTGCAAATGCGTGCCCAGACGCGCCAGTTCAATACTGGACGCGGCGGTTTCTTCGCTGGCGGCGGCCGTCTGATCCGACACATCACGCACATTCAGCACGCTGCGGTTGATCTCTTCCGCCACGGCACTTTGCTGCTCGGCGGCAGCCGCAATTTGCTGGTTCATGCCCTGAATGGCAGACACGGTACGGGTGATGTTGCCCAGCGACTGGCCCGCAGTGCGGGTCAGTTCGACGCTGCTGTCGGTGAGGGTACGGCTGCTGTCCAGGCGACTTGAGACCTGCTGTGTGCTGCTTTGCAGGCCGGCAATCAGTTCTTCGATTTCCTCGGTTGATTGCTGAGTGCGTTGCGCCAGGCTGCGCACCTCGTCGGCCACCACCGCAAAACCGCGCCCGGCTTCACCGGCCCGTGCCGCCTCAATGGCCGCGTTCAGGGCCAGCAGGTTGGTTTGCTGGGCCACCGACTTGATCACGTCCAGCACGCTGCCAATCTTGTCGCTTTCGCGCTTGAGGTGATCCATGGCCTCGGTGGAGTGCGCAACCTCTACGGCGAGCTTCTCGATCTGGGCGATGGCTTGTGCAACCACCGTGTCGCCTTCATGGGCCTGCTGGTCGGCAGCACCGGCGGCTTCGCTGGCTTCCTCAGCATTGCGCGCCACTTCTTGCACCGTCGCGGCCATTTCGTTCATGGCGGTAGCCACCTGATCGGTTTCGACTTTCTGGCTGTTAACACCGGCGCTGGTTTGCTCGGTGACGGCAGACAGCTCTTCCGCGGCGCTGGCAATCTGGGTGACGCCATCGCGAATCCCGCCAATCAGCTCACGCAGGCCTTCGGTCATGTTCTGGATGGACTTCTGCAATTGCCCCAGCTCATCGCGGCGCTCAGTTTTAGTGTCATGGGACAGGTCACCGGCGGCGATGTACTCAACGGACTTGAGCGTGCGTTGTAGCGGCACCACGATCTGGCGGGTAATGATCCAGGCCGCAATGATCCCGATCACCAACGCCAGCACGGCACAACTGACCAGCAGCGTTCTGGCCTGCTGGCTGTCTCTGTCACGCTTGGCGGTTTGCAGTGCCGAGAGCTTTTGGCTCAGGTCGATCAGGTTATTGCCTTGCAGGTGCATGCGCTCCAGCGCCTGATCGGTATTTTTACCTTGCGCCAGATCATCGAAGGCCCGTTTGTACTCGGCGGCGGCACTGATCTGCTGATCGACCAGCGCCAGGTCTTCAGGCATGGTCAGTTGCTTGCGCGAGGCGACCAGAATGGTGTCCAGCTCGCGCAGGCGCTCATCCACCTGGTGCTGGGCATCGGCCTGCTGGGTGAGTTGATAATCGAGCCGCGCAATGCGCAGGTCTTTGGTCAGCCCGATGATTCTGGAGATACTGGCCAGCTTGTCACCCCGCTCAATCACCGACGCCAGGCCGTTCCAGCCCGCGGTGGCAATCAGCACGGTCAGAACCAGCACCAGGCCGAAACCCAGGCTGAGTTTACGATTGACGCTCATATTGCCGAGTAGTTGGGCTAACCGACGGTACATGGTGCTGCTCCTTTATAGACCTGGATCGAGAGACGCAAAGTTGTCCGTTGCTTCGCGGTGCTCGTGACTTCACAGCGCATCGGCGTCCCGGCAGATAACTGTAGGACGGCTGTCGAATATGTGATCCAGGTCGCAAGAAGTGGCTTATTGCCATTACTGAGAGAACGTGCTCGCGGTCTTTTAAGATCAAAAGATCGCGAGACAAGCTCGCTCCTGCAGCAGGCAGTGGGCTTAGAACAGCCGGGCGAGGAGGGCGGTGACGGCGGTTTCGACCCGCAGGATGCGGGCGCCGAGTTGTACCGGTTGCAACCCGGCGTTGACCAGCAGGTCGATCTCGTAAGGGATCCAGCCACCTTCCGGGCCGATGGCCAGGGTGACGGCTTCGCTCAGGCCGCGTGGGCAGTCGGGGTAGTTGCCGGGGTGGCCGACCAGGCCCAAGGTGCCGTCGGCCATGGCCGGCAGGCGGTCTTCGACAAACGGTTTGAAGCGTTTTTCGATGATGATTTCAGGCAGCACGCTGTCGCGGGACTGTTCAAGGCCCAGGATCAATTGCTCGCGTATGGCCTCGGGCTCCAGAAACGGCGTTTGCCAGAAGCTCTTTTCAACCCGGTAACTGTTGACCAGCACGACGTTGGGCACGCCCATGGACGCTACTGTCTGGAGTACCCGACGCAACATTTTTGGGCGCGGCAGGGCCAGCAGCAGGGTCAGCGGGAGCTTTTGCGGCGGGGGCTGGTCGAGGCTCAGGATTACCAGCTCGGCCTCTTTGGCTTCAAGGCGCACCAGTTCGGCGCTGCCCATCAAACCGCCAATGCGCCCCACGCGCAGGGTGTCGCCCACCGCTGCCCGGTGCACGTCCTGCATGTGGGTCAGGCGCCGGTCGCGCAGGATCACGCGGTCGGCGGCAATGAAGTCAGCCTCTTCGAGGAGTAGCAGGTTCACGGCTGCGGTGCTGGCGGTTGGGCGTTGCTGTCGTTGTCAGCCGATTCTTCTTCGTCGCCGCGCTTGTTTTTGCTGATCAGGCTGCCAAACAGAATGCCGATCTCAAACAGCATCCACATCGGCACGGCCAGCAGCGTCTGCGAAAAGATGTCTGGCGGGGTCAGGATCATGCCGACCACGAAGCAGCCGATGATCACGTACGGGCGGATCTTGCGCAGGTATTTGACGTCGACTATGCCGATCCAGACCAGCAGCACCACGGCCACCGGAATTTCAAAGGCCACGCCAAAGGCAAAAAACAGGGTCATGACGAAATCAAGGTAACTGCTGATGTCGGTCATCATGGCCACGCCTTCCGGGGTCGCGGCAGCAAAGAACTTGAACACCAGCGGGAAGACCAGGAAGTAGGCAAACGCCATACCGGCATAGAACAAAAAGATGCTGGAGATCAGCAGCGGCACGGCAATGCGCTTTTCATGCTTGTACAGGCCCGGCGCAATAAAGCCCCAGATCTGGTGCAGGATCACCGGAATGGCAATAAACAGCGAGACCATCATGGTCAGCTTGAGCGGCGTGAGGAACGGCGAGGCCACGTCGGTGGCGATCATCGTGGCGCCCACCGGCAGGTATTCACGCAGCGGCGTGGAGACCAGGGTGTAGATCTGCTGCGTAAAGGCAAACAAGGCGATGAAGATCAGAAAGATCGCCGCAATACAGCGCAACAAACGGGTACGCAGCTCGGTCAGGTGCGAGACCAGCGGCATTGGCTGGTCGTGTTCGGGCTGCTCGTTCTTGGAGGAGTCGCTCATGCGCTTAGGGGGCTCGCGGTGGCAGGGTTGGGTCGTGTGGCGCTGGCGCGTGAGGCGCTGGCCCGGCCTCGGTCTCGCTCAGGCTGGTCGGTGCCGGGCTGGCAGGCTCCGGGTGAGCCAGCGGGGCCACAGGCGCGGCTGCGGGGGCTGGCACGGGCTCTGTCGGCACCACGGGCGGCACCGTCGGCTGGAGCGGGGCCAAGATCTTCTTGGCTTCCTCTTCCATCGACAAGATGTGTTCGTTGTGCAACTGGCGACGGATCTCGTCAGCGCCGATTTCACGTTCAACTTCCTGTTTGATCGCATTGAAACTGCGTTTCAAGCGTCCGATCCACAGGCCGGCGGTGCGTGCAGCACCCGGCAGGCGCTCGGGGCCCAGCACCACGAGGGCAACCAGGCCGACAAGCAGCAGTTCACTGAAGCTGATACCGAACATGGGTTTTGGCTCACACGTCTTTGCGGGTCGGCTCTTCGACTTTTTGCGCCTGCACGTCGATGGTGTGCGGCTCATTCAGGGTCGAAGTGGTGTGCGGTGTCGGTGCGGCAGTTGGCTGCGCAGGAGGAACCACGGGTTCTGCAGGCTTTTCGTCGTCGTTCATGGCTTTGCGAAAGCCTTTGATCGACTCGCCCACGTCGGTGCCCAGATTTTTCAGTTTTTTGGTGCCGAAGACCAGGACCACGACTACCAGAATGACGATCCAGTGTTTCCAGTCAAAAATGCCCATGCTGTGCTCCTTGAAAAAAGGGTTTAGGCGGAAGGCCGGGAGGCTTTTTCCACGTGTCCGGAAGTGCCGATGCGGCGCTCCAGTTCATCCAGTACCGCCTGAGGATGCTGGCCCAGCTGGGCGAGCATGATCATGCTGTGGAACCATAAATCAGCCGTTTCGTAGATGACATCGCTGCAGTCACCGCTGATGGCAGCATCTTTGGCGGCAATGATGGTTTCGACCGACTCTTCGCCGACTTTCTCCAGGATCTTGTTCAAACCCTTGTGGTACAGGCTGGCGACATAGGAGCTGTCTGGCGTGGCGCCTTTGCGTGCTTCGAGCACCTGGGCGACGCGGTTCAGGGTGTCAGTCATGGGAGTGGCCTGCGTGATAAATGGCGTTCGGGTCTTTAAGCACCGGATCAACGGTCTTCCATTCGGCGTTTTCATAAACGCGATAGAAGCAGCTTTGACGGCCGGTATGGCAAGCGATGTCGCCGATTTGCTCAACCATCAGGATGATCACATCAGCGTCGCAGTCCAGGCGCATTTCATGCAGCTTTTGCACGTGGCCTGATTCTTCACCTTTGCGCCACAGTTTGCCACGCGAGCGTGACCAGTAGATGGCACGGTTTTCTGCCGCGGTCAGGCTCAGGGCCTCGCGGTTCATCCAGGCCATCATCAGCACACGTCCGGTTTTATGGTCTTGGGCAATTGCCGGCACCAGGCCATCGTTGTCCCATTTGATCTCGTCCAGCCAGTCTTTCATGTTTGACTCCGCACTCGCGATGCCCACAGTTTGCCAGCCTCTCTCAAGAGTGACCAGAATTCCTACGATCGGCGCACGATCAGGTAAAGGCCCGCCACCAGCAGGATACCCGCCGGCCAGTATCCGATGCTGCCCAAGGGGCCGACAGTTGCCAGCAAGGCACCCGCAACCACATGCCCTGCGCCCAGCAGGCGCAAGAACCAGCCGTCACGGGGCTCACGCACCGCCAGCGGCTGGTTTTTGGCGTGAGGTTGCGACATGCGCTCCAGCAGGTCGCGGGTCATGCCCGCCAGATGCGGGATCTGCTCGACCTGGCTGTGCAGGTTGCGCAGCAGGGTTTTGGGGCTGACGCGCTCGCGCATCCAGCGTTCAAGGAACGGCTGCGCGGTGCTCCACAGGTCGAGGTCGGGGTACAGCTGGCGGCCCAGGCCTTCGATGTTGAGCAGGGTTTTTTGTAACAAAACCAACTGCGGCTGGACTTCCATGTTGAAGCGCCGAGCAGTCTGGAACAGGCGCATCAGCACCTGACCAAAGGAAATCTCTTTGAGCGGCTTCTCGAAAATCGGCTCGCACACGGTGCGGATCGCTGCCTCAAACTCGTTGAGCTTGGTGTTCGCCGGCACCCAGCCCGAGTCGATGTGCAGTTGGGCCACACGCCGGTAATCCCGCTTGAAGAAGGCAAACAGGTTGCGCGCCAGGTAGTCCTGGTCTTCGGGGGTCAGGCTGCCGACGATACCGCAGTCGATGGCGATGTATTGCGGGCTCCACGGGCTGACCGTGCTGACGAAAATGTTGCCGGGGTGCATGTCGGCATGGAAAAAACTGTCACGAAACACTTGGGTGAAGAAGATCTCGACCCCGCGTTCGGCCAGCAGCTTCATGTCGGTGCGCTGGTCGGCCAACGCCGCCAGATCGGTGACTTGCAGCCCGTAGATGCGCTCCATGACCAGCACTTTGGGGCGGCACCAGTCCCAGTAAATCTGCGGCACGTAAAGCAGCGGCGAACCTTCGAAGTTGCGCTTGAGTTGGCTGGCGTTGGCCGCCTCGCGCAGCAGGTCGAGTTCGTCGTAGATGGTTTTTTCGTAATCGCTGACCACGTCTACCGGGTGCAGCAGGCGCGCGTCGGCGCTCAAGCGCTCGGCGGTCTTGGCCAGAATAAACAGCCAGGCCAGGTCAGAACCGATAATCGGCTTGAGGCCCGGGCGGACGACTTTGACCACCACCTCTTCGCCGGTCTTGAGCTTGGCGGCGTGCACCTGGGCCACCGAGGCCGAGGCCAGCGGCTCAATGTCAAAACGGCTAAAGACTTCGCTGATTTTGGCGCCGAGCTGTTCTTCGATCAGCTTGACCGCCAGTTCCGGGTCGAACGGCGGAACGCGGTCTTGCAACAGCATCAACTCATCGGCGATGTCCGGTGGGAGCAAGTCGCGACGGGTCGACAGAATTTGCCCGAACTTGATGAAGATCGGTCCCAAGTCCTGCAAAGCCAAGCGCAGGGCTGCGCCTCGGCTCAGCTCCAGCTTTTTACGCGGGAACCAGCGCCACGGCAGGGCATAGCGCAGCGACAACAGCCACCACGGCAAGGGCAGGGCAAACAGCAGGTCATCCAGGCGGTAGCGAATGACGACGCGCTGGATGCGAAACAAACGGCGTATGGCAAGCAGCTTCATGCGTGATCGCTGGGCTTGAGGGATCGGCTGAGGCGCTCAAAGCGTGCCTCCAGGCGGTCCAGGTCGAGTTTAAGTCGGTCGATTTGCTCAAAGCGCGCTTGCGCTTCACGTTCGCCGACCAAGGTGCGGGCTTCTTCGCTCAGGTATTCGGCCAGGTTCTGATTGAGGCTGGCGAAACCTTGCTGGTACCAGTTGGCGCGGCTGCGCAGGTGGCCGCCGATCAACGCCGTAGGCACAGGGCCGAGCCAGCGTGAGAGTTCGTACTCCCAGTCCAGCTCAAGGTCTTGCAGCACGGCGGCCAGCGCCATCAGCGCGGCGCTGTCGCCTTCGAGGTCGACCTGCGGGCTGTGCAACACCGCGCTTTTGTCTTTGCTCAAGGCCAGGCGCAGCAGGGTCGACGTCGGGGCACGCAAGGTGCAGTCGGCGTCGGCGGCCCACTCAGCGGCCAGCAGCAGGCCTTCATCGCTGGGCAGGATAAACAGCTGAACCGTCGGGCTGCTGCCGCGCACCGCAATGACCTTACCGGTCAACGGGCGCAAGCGTGCCAAGGCCGTGCTGTCCAGGCGCAATACCCGGTTAACGCCGGTTTCGACGCTGGCGAGAAGGCCGCGCAGCAACATCAGGGCTTGATGCCGCGGTGCAGTGCGACGATACCTGAGGTCATGTTGTGATAGGTCACGCGGTCAAAACCGGCCTCGACCATCATCGACTTCAGCGTCTCCTGGTTCGGGTGCATGCGGATCGATTCAGCCAGGTAGCGGTAGCTGTCGGCATCGTTGAGCACCAGCTTGCCGACCATGGGCATAAAGGCGAACGAGTAAGCGTCGTAGACCTTGGACATCAGCGCATTGGTCGGCTTGGAGAACTCCAGCACCAACAGGCGGCCGCCCGGCTTGAGCACACGCAGCATGGAGCGCAGCGCGTCTTCTTTGTGGGTCACGTTACGCAGGCCAAAGGCAATGGTCACGCAGTCGAAGTGGTTGTCCGGGAACGGCAGCTTTTCGGCGTCAGCCTGAACGAACTCGATATTGCCGGCAACGCCTTTGTCCAGCAGGCGATCACGGCCTACCTTGAGCATCGAGGCGTTGATGTCGGCCAGTACCACGTGGCCGGTCGGGCCCACCAGTTGCGAGAACTTGCGCGCCAGATCGCCCGTACCGCCGGCGATGTCCAGCACCTTGTTGCCTGGGCGTACACCCGACAGCTCGATGGTGAAACGCTTCCACAGGCGGTGCATGCCGCCCGACAGAACGTCGTTCATCAGGTCATATTTACCGGCTACGGAGTGGAAAACCTCGGCGACTTTGTCGGCCTTTTGGCTTTCCGGCACGTTCTTGAAGCCGAAGTGAGTGGTGGGTTCGGCATCGCTGCCTTTGCGCTGATCAGTCATATCGCTGTCACCAGAAGAGAATGCTGGCCATTCTAATCCCGGTAGCCGGCTTTGTCTTGGCGAGGGTCAATGTAAGTATAGTGATCGACTTTTTTACGAGGAAAGCAGCAATGGCAAACATCAGTGTTGAGCGCATCCACACCCTGGGTCTTGAGCAGGCGCGGGTCAAGGCCCGGGAAGTGGTGGGCAAGCTGGAATCTCAGTACGGGCTAAGCCCTGAGTGGTCCGGCGACAAGGTGACCCTGAAACGTTCCGGGGTCGAGGCTCAACTGGAAGTGGATGAGCGCCGGGTCAAAGTGGACGTGAAACTGGGCATGTTGATGTCGGCGATGAGCGGCATGATCCAGTCAGAAATTGAACGCTCGCTGGACAAAGCCTTGGCATAAACCTGTTTTAAACCTGCCTTGAAACTAGGCGGATAAAGGTCTAAACCTGTTACAGGTGAACATGTTGTTCACCTTGATGACGCGGCGCTTTGATTCGAAGACGTCGCGACTGAACATTGAGGGGAACACAATGGCTGCAAAGAAACCGGCTGCACCTGCAAAAGAAAGTCACTCATGGACCGGCAAGATAGAAGAGTACTCGCGCAAGATCTGGTTGGCAGGCCTTGGGGTGTACTCAAAGATTGATGCCGATGGCAGCAAGCTGTTTGACAGCCTGGTCAAAGACGGCGAAAAAGCTGAAAAGCTGGCCAAGAGTGCAGGCAACAAGTTTGTCGATGAAGCCAAAGCAACCACCTCATCTGCGCGTTCACGGGTTGAAGACGTGAAAGACTTGGCGCTGGAGAAGTGGAGCGAATTCGAAGAGGCTTTCGATAAACGCCTGACCAGCGCGATCTCCCGTTTGGGCGTACCGAGCCGCGAAGAAGTCAAAACCTTGCATGCGCAAGTTGATGTGCTGACTAAGCACATCGAAAAACTCACCGCAGCCGCAGCAAAAGTCGCCGCTACCAAAGCCGCCGCACCCGCAAGCAAGCCCGCGCCAGCCAAAGCGACAGCCGCCAAGCCCGCCGTTAAGCCTGCTGCTGCCAAACCTGCTGCTGCCAAGCCCGCGGCCGCTAAACCAGCCGCCAAGCCTGCAACGGCTAAACCGGCAGCCAGCGCTGCGGCCAAGCCAGTGGCAAAACCAGCCGCAAAACCTGTCACCAAAGCCCCCGCCAAGCCAGCCGCAAAACCGACAGCCAAGGCAGCGGCCAAACCCGCCGCTAAAAAACCGGCAGCGGCCAAAAAACCAGCCGAAGTGAAGGCCCCGGAGCCAACCACCGCATCCTGAGTTGCCTACATCCAACCTGTAGGAGCTGCCGAAGGCTGCGATCTGTTGATCTTTAAAATCAAAAGATCGCAGCCTTCGTACCTCGGCAGCTCCTACGATACCGGAGCTACAACATCAGCTTTACAACCGATTCCGAAGGGTCGCGGGACTTACCGGCTGCTTTGAGTTCGGCCAGGTAGTCCTGCCACAACTCATCCTGGCGTTTCCCCAGTTGGTACAGGTATTCCCAGGTAAACAGCCCGCTGTCATGGCCGTCATCGAAGGTCAGCTTCAGGGCGTATTGGCCTGCGGGTTCGATCTTGAGCAAACCGACATTGATTTTGCCGAATTGCAGAATGGGCTTGCCGTGGCCCTGCACCTCTGCGGACGGCGAATGCACGCGCAGCAGTTCTGCCGGCAGGTGGTACTCCTCGCCAGACGGGTATTTGAGGGTCAGGGTTTTTGAGGCTTTGTGCAGGTTGATGGCGCTGGGGATCATGGTCATAACCTTTTGGTCTTCACACAAACACGAAGCCGCTGTCGCAGGCTGCGACAGCGGCTACAGGTGCCCGGCTTACAAGATGTAGCGCGAGAGGTCTTCGTTCTTGGCCAGTTCGCCCAAGTGGCTGTTCACGTACTCGGCGTCAATACGAATCGGCTCTTCGTTCTGCGCGCTGGCGATGTCACCGGCACTGAACGATACCTCTTCGAGCAGGCGTTCCAGCAGCGTGTGCAGACGACGAGCACCGATGTTTTCGGTTTTCTCGTTAACCTGCCAGGCAATTTCCGCCAGACGCTTGATGCCTTCAGGCTGGAACTCAATGTTCAGGCCTTCAGTTTTCAGCAGTTCGCGGTATTGCTCGGTCAGCGAAGCGTGCGGCTCGCTGAGGATGCGTTCGAAGTCTTCCGGGGTCAGCGCCTTGAGTTCGACACGGATCGGCAGACGGCCTTGCAGTTCAGGCACCAGATCGCTTGGCTTGCTCAGGTGGAACGCACCGGAGGCGATAAACAGGATGTGGTCAGTTTTAACCATGCCCAGCTTGGTGTTGACGGTGCAACCTTCGATCAGCGGCAGCAGGTCACGCTGCACGCCTTCGCGGGACACATCGGCGCCGCCGACGTTGCCGCGCTTGGCCACTTTGTCGATTTCGTCGATGAACACGATGCCGTGCTGTTCAACGGCTTCCAGGGCTTTGGCCTTGAGTTCTTCGTCGTTGACCAGGCGGCTGGCTTCTTCGTCACGCACCATTTTCAGGGCTTCTTTGACTTTCAGCTTGCGGCTCTTGCGCTTGCCTTTGCCCATGTTGGCAAACAGGCTTTGCAACTGGTTGGTCATTTCTTCCATGCCAGGCGGCGCGGAAATATCGACACCGGCCACGTCGGCCACTTCGATTTCAATTTCTTTGTCGTCCAGCTGGCCTTCACGCAGGCGCTTGCGGAACAGCTGACGGGTGTTGGAGTCCTGCGGTGTTGCCGCCTCTTCGCCAAACGTGCGGGCAGGTGGCAGCAGTGCGTCGAGGATGCGCTCTTCAGCGGCATCTTCAGCGCGGTGACGGACTTTAACGATTTCTTGCTCACGCAGCAGCTTGATCGCCGCGTCAGCCAGATCACGGATGATCGACTCAACGTCGCGGCCCACATAGCCCACTTCGGTGAATTTGGTGGCTTCAACCTTGATGAACGGTGCGTTGGCCAGCTTGGCCAGACGGCGCGCGATTTCGGTTTTGCCGACACCGGTCGGGCCGATCATCAGGATGTTTTTCGGGGTGACTTCAACGCGCAGCTCTTCAGGGAGCTGCATGCGGCGCCAGCGGTTACGCAAGGCGATTGCAACGGCGCGTTTGGCGTCGTCCTGGCCGATGATATGGCGGTTGAGTTCGTGGACGATTTCGCGGGGAGTCATGGACATAATAATTGGCGTTCCTCTAGCTGAAGTCAGGTGCATACACGGGCCAGCGAACTGGCCCGGCAGGGGGCTTACTCAGCGAGGTCCTGCTCCTCAATAGTGATGTTGTGGTTGGTGAACACGCAGATGTCGCCAGCAATGCCGAGTGCGGTCTCGGCGATTTCGCGGGCCGGCAGGTCGGTTTTCATCAGCAGGGCGCGGGCTGCCGCCTGGGCAAAAGCACCGCCAGAACCCATGGCGATCAAGCCGTCTTCGGGCTCAACCACGTCGCCGTTACCGGTGATGATCAAGGACGCGTCTTTGTTGGCGACGGCCAACATGGCTTCCAGGCGGCTCAGCGAGCGGTCGGTACGCCATTCTTTGGCCAACTCGACAGCGGCGCGAACCAGATGGCCCTGATGTTTCTCAAGCTGGCCTTCAAAGCGTTCGAACAGGGTGAATGCATCGGCAGTTGCACCGGCGAAACCGGCGATTACCTGGCCGTGGTACAGGCGACGGACTTTTTTCGCGTTGCCTTTCATCACGGTGTTGCCAAGAGAAACCTGGCCGTCGCCAGCCATAACGACTTTGCCGTGGCGGCGAACTGAAACGATGGTGGTCAAGGGAGAGTCTCCACGCAGCGGGGCGAAAATGCCTGATGGAGATACATATGGGGGTTGTAGCGCGTATTTCAACAGCGGGAGGGGAATGCGGATGAATGGAGTGAAGGAAGCGTCTGTAGGCGCTGGCGCAGGCTGCGATCTTTTCGAATGTTAAAAGATCGCAGCCTGCGGCCTGGATTAGCGGCGCTGCTGCAACAACAGGTTGTTGAAGCCGCCACCGGCCAATTGCTTCTGGGCCACGGTCAGTTGTTCGCGGTTGCTGAACGGGCCGACCAGTACCCGGTACCAGGTTTCGTCTTTCACCGTGCCCGACTCTACCGAAGCGGTTTGGCCGAGCAGGATGATTTGGGCGCGCACTTTGTCCGCGTCAGCCTGTTTGCGGAACGAGCCCGCCTGCAGGAAGAACTTGGTTGTCGACGGCGCTTCCTTGACCACCGGTGGTGCCGGCGGTGGCGTCAGGCCGTTCAGGGCCGCTTGTGCCCGCACGGTGTCGATTTTTGCCGCTTCAGCCGGTGTCACCGGCGCCAGAGGGGCCGTTGGCTGCGCAGGTGGGGTCTTCTCCGGCACGGCTTCTGGCGGCACGATCACTTCTGACTCGGGCAGCAAGGTATAAAAGTCGTACTTGGGCTTGACCGGCTGAGTCGGGCTCGGCGGCGTCTTGTTGGCTTCAGCCGCTTGCGAGGTCTTTTGCGCCTCTTGCTTGACCCGTTTGACGTCGTCGCCCTTACCCGGCTCGAGCTTCATCAAAAACACGATAAAAGCGCCGACGGTGAGGCCGATGGCCAGCCACAACCAGCCCGGAATCGGCTTTTTGGCTGGCGCCTGATACCGGCTGGCGCCTCGCTTGGGTGCAGGTTTTTTCTTGGCGGCCAACTTACATGCGCTCCAGAGTTTCCAGGCCCAGCAATTCCAGGCCTTGCTTGAGGGTCAGGCCGGCCAGGGCTGCCAGGCGCAGACGGCTTTGTTTTTGGGCCTCGTCTTCGGCGTTCAGGATCGGGCAGTTCTCGTAGAAGCTGGAGAACAGACCGGCCACTTCGTACAAGTAGGTGCACAGTGTGTGTGGCGTGCCTTTTTCAGCAACGTTGTTTAGCACTTCACCGAATTGCGCCAGTTTTGCGGCCAATTCCTGCTCTTGTGGCGCCGCCAGGACGATGTGCCCCGGTACTTCGTCGAAACGCTTGCCCAGTTTGCGGAACACGCCCGCAACACGGGTGTAGGCATACAGCAGGTAAGGTGCGGTATTGCCTTCAAAGTTCAACATCAGATCAAAGTTGAAGCTGTAATCGCTGGCGCGGTGCTTGGACAAGTCCGCGTATTTCACCGCGTCGATGCCGACCACCTTGGCGATGGCGCGCAGTTCTTCTTCGGCCAGCTCAGGGTTCTTCTCTTTCACCAGGGTGTAGGCACGTTCCTGAGCCTCGGTGAGCAAGTCGATCAGTTTTACCGTGCCACCGTCGCGGGTCTTGAAAGGGCGGCCATCAGCGCCGTTCATGGTGCCGAAGCCCATGTGTTCCATTTCCATCGGGTGGGTCACAAAACCGGCTTTGCGTGCCACGGCAAACACTTGCTGGAAGTGCAGGGCCTGACGCTGGTCGACGAAGTACAGGGCGCGGTCGGCCTTCAGTACACCGCTGCGGTAGCGGATGGCTGCCAGGTCGGTGGTGGCGTACAGGTAGCCGCCGTCTGCCTTGACGATAATCACCGGCAACGGCTCGCCTTCGGCGTTTTTGAACTCGTCGAGGAACACGCACTGCGCGCCGTTACTCTCTACCAGCATGCCTTTGGCTTTGAGATCGTTGACCACGTTGATCAGGTCGTCGTTATAGGCGCTTTCGCCCATCACGTCGTCCATGGTCAATTTAACGTTCAGCAGTTCGTAAATTTTCTGGCAGTGCGACAGCGAGATGTCTTTGAACTTGCTCCACAGCGCCAGGCAGTCCGGGTCACCGGCTTGCAGCTTGACCACCAGGCTACGGGCGCGGTCGGCAAACTCAGGGGACTCATCGAAGCGCTTTTTGGCGGCGCGGTAGAAGTTTTCGAGGTCAGACAGCTCGTCGCTGGTGATCGGGTTTTCTTCCAGGTAGGCCATCAGCATGCCGAACTGGGTGCCCCAGTCGCCCACGTGGTTCTGACGGATCACTTCGTCGCCCAGAAACTCCAGCACCCGTGCCACGCCGTCACCGATGATGGTGGAGCGCAGGTGGCCTACGTGCATTTCCTTGGCCAGGTTAGGCGCGGACATGTCGACAGCGGTGCGCTGGTGCGGGCCGGCTTTGCGTACGCCGAGCTTTGGGTCGGCCAGTGCCGCGTCCAGGCGCGAGGCCAGGGCTTGAGTGTTCTGGAAAAAGTTGAGGAAACCTGGGCCGGCGATTTCGACCTTGCTGATTTGCTCATCGGCCGGCAGCGCGGCAATGATTTTTTCAGCCAGATCGCGTGGCTTAAGGCCTGCAGGTTTGGCCAGCATCATGGCGATGTTGCTGGCGAAGTCGCCGTGGGTTTTGTCACGGGCGTTTTCCACCTGAATCGCTGGCGTCAGGCCTTCAGGCAACACACCTTCTGTGACGAGTTGAGCAAGGGCTTGTTGAATCAGCTGGCGAATGGTGTCTTTCATGGTCTTCTCTTTCGACCGCAAGCGCGGTAGCGCTTCAGTGCGCAGGTGGAAAAACTGGGTATTATCCGTTGCCGGGTCGGCCTTGCCAACCTTAGCTGTCGGGCTTTGTTAAATCCGTAGTCGCTGCCGCAGGCTGCGATGGGGCCAAATCAAAAGCGAAGGCCCTGCGGCCCTTATCGCAGCCTTCGGCAGCGGCTACAGGGACTTGCGTCAATACAAATCAACCGGGTCGACATCCAGCGACCAGCGGACTTGTCTGCCGCTGGGCATTTGTTCAAGGATCAGCAGCCAGTGGCTCAGCAGCCGATGCAGCGGCGCGCGGGCGTTGGCTTGTAAGAGTAGTTGAGCGCGGTAGCGTCCGGCCCTGCGTTCCATTGGCGCAGGCACGGGGCCCAGCAGTTCGATACCGCTCAGGTTCAGCTCGCCCAGCAAACGCTCGGCTTCGCTGCAGGCTTCATCCAGGAACCCTTCGGCTTGCCCCGGCTTGTGCGCTTCGGCGCGCAACAGCGCCAGGTGCGCAAAGGGCGGCAAGCCCGCAGCCCGGCGTTCGCTCAAGGCCTGTTCGGCGAAGGCAAAGTAACCTTGCTCGGTCAGTTGAATCAGCAGCGGGTGGTCGGCCAGGTGGGTCTGGATAATCACCCGGCCCGGTTCTTCAGCCCGGCCCGCACGGCCTGCGACCTGCACGATCAATTGCGCCATGCGTTCGCTGGCGCGGAAGTCGCCCGAGAACAACCCGCCGTCGGCATCCAGAATCGACACCAGCGTCACCCGTGGAAAGTGGTGCCCCTTGGCGAGCATTTGCGTGCCCACCAGAATGCACGGCTGGCCTTTCTGGATGGTGGCAAACAGCTGGTTCATCGCGTCTTTGCGTGACGTGCTGTCGCGGTCGACCCGCAGCACCGGGTAATCCGGGAACAAAATCGCCAGCCGTTCTTCGGCCCGCTCGGTGCCAGCCCCCACGGGGCGTAAATCCACCTTGGCGCATTGCGGGCAATTGCGCGGCACGCGCTCGACGTAACCGCAGTGATGGCAGCGCAATTCGCCTGAGCGCTGATGAACGGTCATGCGCGCATCGCAGCGCTTGCACTCGGACATCCAGCCGCAGTCATGGCACAGCAGGGTCGGCGCAAAGCCGCGACGGTTGAGAAACACCAGCACTTGCTGGCCCGCAGCCAGTGTCTGGCCGATGGCTTGTTGCATCGGCCCGGAAATACCGCTGTCCAGTGGGCGACTTTTTACATCCAGGCGCAGGAATCGCGGCTGCTTGGCCCCGCCTGCGCGCTCATTCAAACGCAGCAAACCATAGCGGCCGGTGTAGGCGTTATGCAGGCTTTCGAGCGAGGGCGTGGCAGAGCCGAGCACGATGGGGATGTTTTCTTGACGTGCCCGCACCAGCGCCAGGTCGCGGGCGTGGTAGCGCAGGCCTTCCTGCTGTTTATAAGAACCGTCGTGTTCTTCGTCGATGATGATCAACCCGGGGTTTTTCATCGGCGTGAACAGCGCTGAGCGCGTGCCAATAATAATGTCGGCCTCGCCGTCGCGGGCCGCGAGCCAGCTTTCGAGGCGCTCGCGATCATTGACCGCCGAATGCACCAGCGCGATACGGGCGTTAAAGCGTTGTTCGAAGCGGGCCAGGGTTTGCGGCCCCAGGTTGATCTCCGGGATCAGCACCAAGGCCTGTTTGCCGGCTTCGAGGGTTTCGCGGATCAACTGCAAATACACTTCGGTTTTACCGCTGCCGGTCACGCCCGCCAATAAAAAGGCGTGGAAGCTGTCGAATCCGGCGCGAATCGCCTCACACGCTGCGCGCTGCTCATCATTGAGCGGCAGCTCGGGCTGGGCCAGCCAGTGTTCATGGCGTGCGCTGGGTGCGTGGCGGCGAATTTCGACCGTCACCAGCTCTTTGGCCAGCAACAGGTCGAGGCTGTCTTTATTCAGCTTTAACTTGCTCAGGAGCTGATGGGCCACGCCGTGCGGGTGCTGGGCGAGAGTGGCCAGGGCTTCGCGCTGGCGCGGGGCGCGGGCAATACGCGGGTCATCCAGCTTGGCGCCGGGGGCGATCTGCCAGAAGCGCTCCTGGCGTGTCTCGGCCAATTCGCCCTGACGCAACAGTACGGGTAACGCCCAGCTCAGCGTGTCGCCCAAGCTGTGCTGGTAATACTGCGACGTCCACAGGCACAGCTTGAACAGCGAGGCGGGCAGCGGTGGCGTGCTGTCGAGCAGGGCGATGGCCGGCTTGAGCTTGTCTGCCGGGACTTCGCTGTGATCGACCACTTCGACCAGAATGCCGATCATTTCCCGTCGCCCGAACGGCACCCGCAAGCGCATGCCAGGCTGTAATTGACTGCGCAGCACGCCCGCAGGCGCCCGGTAGTCAAACAGGCGGCGCAAAGGGGAAGGCAGGGCAAGGCGCAAAATGGCGTCGGGCACGCGGGGCTCTCAAGTGGTCGGCGTTCAATATGGCCGGGAGCCTAGCAGACAACGCGCCCGGAAGCAGGTTCGGGGTGGCTGAAAACCCGTAGATGAAGATGAAGAAGCAGCCGACCCCCGGTGCTTGCGTCTGTTTAAAGGTCTGGTATCATTCCCGCCCTAAATTTACGTGCGGTATTCAACAATGGTGTTGAGTGGCGGCACGCTAGCCTGAGGAATACCCCATGAAAGCCGATATCCATCCAGCGTACGAAGTGATCGAAGTAACTTGCAGCTGCGGCAACAAGTTCGAAACTCGTTCTAACCTGTGCAAGCCACTGGGTACTGACGTATGCAACGAGTGCCACCCGTTCTACACCGGTAAGCAAAAAACTCTGGACGTTGGCGGTCGTGTTGATCGCTTCAAGACTCGTTTTGGTGCTTTCGGCGCTAAAACAGTCGCCGAGTAAGGCACATGACCTTGGCCAGGCTTTTGGGTCTGACCGGGTTAATGAAAAAGGCGTCCCTTGTGGGCGCCTTTTTTGTGCCCGCGATTTGGTATTCCACCGTTCAGGCGCAGGTACTGTGCCCGGCGCCGCGCGCGGTCACCTACGCGCAGGTGGAGCGCGTGGTCGATGGCGACTCGCTGCGGCTTAAAGATGGCCGCAGCGTGCGCCTGATTGGCCTCAATGCCCCGGAAACCGGTAAAAAGGGCCGCCCTGACGAGCCGTTTGCCGATGCCGCACGCAAACGCCTGCAAGCGCTGGTCACGCAGAGTGACGGGCGTGTCGGCTTGCTACCGGGGCTGCAACCGCAAGATCGCTACGGCCGTACTCTGGCCCATGTTTTCGGCGCCAATGGCAGCAATTTCGAAGCACAGTTGCTGGCCGATGGCCTGGGGTTTCAGGTTGCCCTGGCGCCTAACGTTGAACTGCTCGATTGCCAGCAGGCCGCCGAGCAGCGTGCGCGTGCGGCCACGCTCGGGTTGTGGCGACAATCACGGGTGCTGACCCCGCAGCAGATCAACCGTTCGGGTTTCGCGCTGGTGAGTGCCAACGTCACCCGGGTGCAGCGAAACCGTGGCGGTGTGTGGATTGATCTGCAGGGCGGGGCGGTGGTGCGCATTGCCCCTGAGTACTTGAGCAACTTCGATCAGGCAGCGCTCAACCGCTTGCAGGGCAAGCAAATCGAAGTGCGCGGCTGGGTGCTGGATCGTGCCCGGCGCGGTGGTTTGAAATCAGGGCAGGCGCGCTGGATGCTATCACTGACCCATCCGGGCATGATAAAAACCATTTCGAATGTAAAGTTGTAGACAATTTTATATTTAAATTGTGGACATTAAGCCCTTCTAGGACGCGGTTCTTGGCCCAAAGTCGTAGGGTAAAGCCCTTGACACTGCTGACTGGTCAGTCTTGTCGGGACTTTACGACACGCGTATGCTCGGCGGTCCGTCGTCCAACAGAAAAAAAGCGGAATGCCTATATGTCTGATTTGAAAACCGCCGCTCTCGAATATCATGCCCAGCCCCGCCCGGGGAAACTGAGCGTCGAGCTCACCAAACCTACTGCGACTGCCCGCGATCTAGCGCTGGCATACAGCCCGGGTGTAGCCGAGCCAGTACGCGAAATCGCCCGCGATCCTGAGCTGGCCTACAAGTACACCGGCAAGGGCAACCTGGTCGCCGTAATTTCTGATGGCACCGCAATTCTGGGCTTGGGCAACCTCGGCCCGTTGGCGTCCAAGCCGGTTATGGAAGGCAAAGGCGTGCTGTTCAAGCGCTTTGCCGGTGTGGATGTGTTCGACATCGAAGTCGACGCCGAAAGCCCGCAGGCTTTCATCGATACCGTTAAGCGTATTTCCATCACCTTCGGCGGCATCAACCTCGAAGACATCAAGGCACCTGAGTGCTTTGAGATTGAGCGTGCTCTGATCGAGCAGTGCGACATTCCGGTTTTCCACGATGACCAGCACGGCACCGCGATCGTGACCGCGGCCGGCATGATCAACGCCCTGGAAATTGCTGGCAAAACCCTGCCAGAAGCCAAGATCGTGTGCCTGGGCGCAGGCGCAGCGGCCATCTCCTGCATGAAGTTGCTGGTGAGCATGGGCGCCAAGATCGAAAACATCTACATGATCGACCGTACCGGCGTGATCCACTCCGGCCGTGACGACCTGAACCAGTACAAAGCGGTGTTCGCTCACGCGACCGAAAAACGCACCTTGGACGACGCCCTGCAAGGCGCTGACGTGTTCGTAGGCCTGTCCGGCCCGAACCTGCTGAGCGCTGAAGGCCTCAAAGCCATGGCGGCCAACCCGATCGTGTTCGCGTGCTCCAACCCGGATCCAGAGATCTCTCCGGAACTGGCTCACGCCACCCGTAGCGACGTGATCATGGCCACTGGCCGTTCGGACTACCCGAACCAGGTCAACAACGTACTGGGCTTCCCGTTCATCTTCCGTGGTGCCCTGGACGTTCGCGCCAAGCGCATCAACGAAGAAATGAAAATCGCAGCGGCCAACGCACTGCGTGAACTGGCCAAACTGCCAGTGCCACAAGAAGTGTGCGACGCCTACGGCGGCATCAAACTGGAATTCGGTCGTGAGTACATCATCCCGAAACCAATGGATAAGCGCCTGATCACCCTGATCTCCGATGCCGTGGCTAAAGCCGCTATCGAGACCGGTGTGGCCACCCTGCCGTACCCGAAACACTACCCGCTGAAAAGCGTGGATGACGTCTTCAACGGCTAAGCCCGCGTAGCGTCAAACAAAAAGCCCCGGCTCGAAAGAGTCGGGGCTTTTTGCGTTAAGGGGGGCTGAAAGCGACTGTTTCTCTCTCAAGCATTTCTTATGTTTTTCAAGAATATTCCTACATCCATCACCAGCACTATCCGTTAGCGTCAGATCTCCATTATTTGACGCCTCCCCATGACGCCCGCTGATATGCAGACACCTGTGCCCGTTTCCCAGAGTACCCGCCTTCAATTGGTCGATGAACAGGACCAACCTCACCACGATGGCCTGGACGCCACAGGGCGCGGCGCAATCGACGGAGTATTGCGTGTCCAACGCCTCATGCTGTCCGGCGCAGGCCAGCAATGTGCCCTGAACCGCTACCAAATGGCCTTGGTGGCCGCGCACGGCGGTAGCATCCTGGAGCCTGCTGCGTCTGAGCGTCATGTTTATCGCCCGCTGTACCAGAACGTGGCTTATTCACAGCGTTTTCAACGGGTACCGGAGTCGTGCGATCAGCTGTTTATGGCCCACACCCCTGAACTGTTGCTGATCGCCGTGCGCGAGCCGCGCCCGGCGACGGCCTTTTTGGGGGACGGCGACCTTGAGCCGGTGCCCTTTGACGAGGGGGCAGGCCGCGTGCATCGGGGCTTTTACCACGCCGCCAAGCGCCTTTATGAGCGCGTAAGTGCTTGTCTGAATAACGGCTTCGGCGGGCATAAAGTGCTGATGTGCGGGCACGGTGTGAGTGGCGCCATTGCGCTGATCCTGTGCCAGATGCTGCGCCATCGTGACGTGCAGCTTTATACCTACGGCGCGCCCCGTGCGGGCGACGCTGCCTTTGTTCGGGCGGCGCAATCGTTGGCGCATTACCGCATGGTCCACCATCACGACCCGTTGCCCAGCCTGCCGGGCAGCTGGATGAACACCCGGCTGTCGACGTATCGCGGGCACGCCACGCTGGGCCTTAACCATGGGCTGCCTGAGCTGGGTGTGTTTGTGGCGGGTCTCAGCGCGTTGACCAGCGAGCTGTATCAGCATCACGGAGCCTTGTGCCACTTCATGCCGCTGGCGTCCGGGCAGGAGAGTGCGCACCTGATGTGGGCACCCACAAGCGATATCGTGACCCAGCATGCGCTGAGTCTTTTGGTGTTTGAGCGGCTGCGTGACAGGCCCGAGTGCGACGGGAGGGTTGGGATCGGCCTTGGGGAGTCGTTGGGCGTAGACAGCTATGTGGCGAGCAGTTGGGTTGCATTGCAGCGCTCACAGGTCGCCCTGGAGGCTCGTGAACCCGAAGTGACAGAAGATGAAGTGAGGGCGGTTGATCTGGCGTTTGAGCACATCGCCCAGCAACTGCGTCGTCGTTATCAGGCCGTGGTGAGCGAGGTGTATGCGCACTCGCATGAGCAAGAACGCATGATCAACCTGTTGATGCGCGAGCTGAGCCGGCTCCACATCACCCGCCAGCGCTTGTACAGCTTGAGGTTCAAGGTGCCAAGCGTGGCTGAAGTGTATGGCGACTGTGCGCAGCGGCCTGTGTGACGAGAGTAGGGGCTGACGCCTGTGTCTGTTGATACACAGTTCTCCCGGTAAAGCTCTTGAATAACCTTGTATTAAACGACTCATTTCCCTTCGATGTTAGAGAAGCATCCTACATCTGCTTTTAGCCCTGTCCGCTAATGTCCCCCCCTTTGCCTAGGGGGCTTTGTTCGCAAGTGTGCCCTCAGTGTCTGAGGAGTCACGGATGCCCACTTTTGACCGCCCATCACGTTTCAGCCTGGACATCACCGGTGCTGATCCTGATCTTCACGTACTTGCCTTTACCGGCAAAGAAGCCATCAGCACGCCTTATGCTTTCGATCTTGAACTGGTCAGCCCACGATGTGATCTGGACCTTGAGGCGCTGCTGCATCGGCCTGCTTTTTTAGCGTTTGATTCGTTGGACAGCGGCGTCCATGGGCACATTTCCAGCATTGTCCGCCGCAGTCCTGGCAGGCGGCTGGCTCGCTACCGCCTGACGCTGGAACCGCAGTTGGCCTACTTGGCCTATCGCACCAATCAGCGCATTTTTCAGCGTTTGACCGTACAACAGATAATCGAAGTTATCCTCGAAGAGCATGGCATTCTCGGCAATGCCTATACCTTCAATTCGTTCTCGTCTTACGCACCAAGGGAATATTGCGTGCAGTACGGCGAGTCCGATTTACGTTTTATTCAGCGCCTGTGTTTTGAAGAGGGCTTTCACTACCACTTTCAGCATTCGCCTGACGGTCATCAGTTGGTTTTCGGCGACAAACAGCAAGCGTTTACCTCGCTTAAACATCCCACGCCGTACGTGCAAGGCGCAGGCATGGTGGCTGAAGAGCCGTCGATCAATCACTTTGAGCTGCGTCTTAATAGCAGTGCTCAGCGGACGGTTCGCCGTGATTACGACTTTCAGAAAGCGGGCCGCACGCTGGAGGCAGACAGTTCCCCACTGCTTGGCGGGCGAGTTCTTGAGCACTACACCTACCCCGGCCGCTTCACTGAGTTAGCCCAAGGCCAACAGCAAAGTCAGCGCGCGATGGAACACCACCAAACCGGTCAACGCCAAGCGAATGGGCGCAGTGATCAGCCGTGCCTGAGCAGTGGCCACTTTTTGCCGATGGTCGGGCATCCAGACGCAGCGTTCAACACCGGCTGGCTGCTTACCGGGGTTCACCATGAAGGCAAGCAGCCTCAGGTGCTGGAGGAGCACGGCGACAACCCGCAAGGTGTGGAGGCGGGCGAATTTACCCAGGGCTATCGCAACACGTTCCAGGTGATTCCCGAAGACGTGACATACCGTCCTCAGGAAGTCTTTGCCAAACCGCGCATCATGGGCAGCCCAACGGCTCGTGTTACGGGGCCCGTGGGTGAAGAGATCCACTGCGATGAATACGGTCGGGTCCGGGTTAAATTTCATTGGGATCGCAGCGGTATTGATGACGATAAAAGCAGTTGCTGGCTGCGCGTGTCGTCGAGTTGGGCGGGCGACCGTTACGGCGCGGTGGTTATTCCGCGGGTGGGCATGGAAGTGCTGGTGGTCTACCTCGACGGCGACCCGGATCAACCGGTTATTTCGGCCTGTTTGATCAACAGCCTCAACCCGGCGCCGCTCACGTTACCGGCCAACAAAACCCAAAGCGTGTTTCGCAGCCGCAGTACTCCCGGCGGTAGCGGCTACAACGAGTTACGCCTCGAAGACCGCAAAGGCCAAGAACAGATCTACCTCCACGCCCAGCGCGACTTGCAGCAACACATCAAAAACGACAGCCACCTGCAGGTCGACGGTAAGCGCGAAGAAACCATTACGGGCAACAGCGTCTCGGTGTTCGAAGCCGAAGAGCATCACACGGTGGGCCTTGATCGCAGCGTTCAGCTCGACGGCAATGACCACCTGGCCGTCGCGCTTAGCAGTCATACCCGAGTGGGTGTCGCGCTGGTGGCTGAAGCCGGGGTGCACGTACACCTCAAAGGGGGCGCACATGTAGTCATGCAAGGCGGGGTCGACATCACCCTGATGGCTGGCGGACAGCACTTGGTGATTGGCGCCGCAGGGATTTATGCCAGTTGCCCGATCTTGCCCGGCGGTGTGCCGATACCGGGGCTGCCAGCGGTGCCGCTGTTACCGGGGGCGTCTGCGCCCCTGTTGCCCGCGCAAGCGTTGCCCGCTGCCATAGCCCCCACGCAGCAAGCACTGATGGGCGCCACGCAAGCGCTGGGTGCTGACTTTTGCCCGGTGTGCGAGGCCTGCCAAAACGGTGTGTGTCTGCCGGAAGGAGCCTCGCAATGAGTCCTGTACGGCCAAGCCAATGGATGGATGAACAGCGTGGTCAAGGCCGTGACGTATGCCTGGTGCTGGACGCTCAACATGAAATCGAAGCCCGCACAGCGTTGTTGAGTGAACGCGCTCACGAGCGTTATGCCAGCGTCTACAGCCAAACCCCCGTGGCGGAACTGGCTGCTGCCGGTCCCTTTTTGATTGTGCTCGACAGCGCCGACATTGCGCGCATGACCGAGCTTCTGCACGCCCCTGAGCGTAATTGGGGGTGGTTGGCCAGTATCGCGCCGGGCGACTTGCCCGTATGGCTAGCGCATTGGCGGGCGCGCTGCCTGGTGGGTGTGAGCCCCAATCGGGCCTTGTATCGGTTTCAGGACAACCGCGTGCTCACCCGTGCCTTGGGGCATCTATCAGCGGATCTGCATCCGGCCTATCTAGGACCAGCCATCAGTGTGTGCTATTGGCAGGGCGAGCAGTGGGCGAGCGTCGACAACCCGATGCCAAGTGAATACCCGCTGCCCATCGTTGCGTCTTGGCTGAACGTGCCCGCCACGAACTCGCAACGGGCGACCATCTACGAAGCAAACGCGCTGCGTTTTCTAATGGAACACCACCAACAGGCTTGTCTACACGTCGTGAAGCAGCTCCCGCTGCTGGAGTGGATAAGACTGCAATGCAAACAGGCTGATGACTGGGGTTGGGGAAGGGCAGAGCAGTTGGAGTTTTTGTTAACCCACAGCCTTAAATTCGCCGGCTACGAATTGCCCGTTCACTGGCATCCACGCCTTGAAGAAAACGCTGCTGAGCATTTTCAGCGCGTGAAGCACATAGCGATATTGTGTTCGGCGCAGGGGACTGTATGAAGCGGGTTATAGGTTGTTTGGTACTGGTTTGTTGTTGTGCTCTAGGTGTGATGTGGTATTTGAAAGAGCCAAATACTTTCATGCTTAAAGTGGATATGCCACCGGGGTTTAAATATAGAGCGGCGGTGTATTACGTGCCTGCACCGGGTGAAACGTGCACGGTGGAGACCAAAGATAACAAAGCGCCGGTGTTTAACGAGTGGTGGCGGGAAGACTATAAACCTGATTCTGAAATAATAATTCGTCGGACGCGTAAAGGGTGTCCGTTGGTTGTGTACAACATCAAGCTTAGGGTTTACGCAACCTACGGTAAAGATCGAGGGGACTTTGGTGAGTCGGCAGCTCAGTTGGTGTTTAAGGAAAAATTGGATACTGAAAAAGATAGAGAATATTTCGATGGGGCGGGTGTAAGTACTTTTTATGGAGAGTGTGGGTGGACATTTCGGACTGTTGGTGGGAATCGACGGATCGTAAAGTTGCTTAATTGTAAGGGTGTCAATATAACTCGCCCTCCCTTGCCGGGTGGGCCTGTAGCGTTTTATACCTTGAGTCAATTACCGGGCAATACAATAAAAATGAAAATTAATTTGGCTGATAAGGAGAGGCCGTCGACCGGCGATACTTGGGTGGAAGTTTCTAATGGATGGAGAAAATGTATGGGGGAAAATTTTGAAGATCCTTATGCTTTTTGTCGTGGAGATACTAAGAGGTTCAGTCATTTCATGATGCCAGATGGTAGGCGGTGCACTACTTATCCTGGCTGTACTGAATAAAAGGTGATAGCTATGAAGCGAGTCATTGGTTGTTTGGTACTGGTTTGTAGTAGTGCTCTAGGTGTGGTGTGGTATTTGAAAGAACCGAATACTTTCATGCTTAAAGTGGATATGCCACCGGGGTTTAAATATAGAGCGGCGGTGTCTTACGTGCCTGCGCCGGGTGAAACCTGCACGGTAGAGATGAAAGACAATAAAAGGCCGGTGTTTAATGAGTGGTGGCGTGAAAATTATAAGCCGGACTCGGAAATAACGATTCGCCGGACGCGTAAAGGGTGTCCGTTGGTTGTGTATAACATCGAGTTAGAAATCTACGCGGTTTATGGCAAGCATCGAAGCGACTTTAGTGCAGCGCCGGCTCAGGTAGTCGTCAAAGATAAGTTAAATGTTGAGGCGTATAGAGAGTATTTCGAGGAGGCAGGTATTAGCACTTTTTATGGTGAGTGTAGCTGGACCTTTCGTACCTCTGGTACAACGCGAGTACTTAGGAAATTACTGAATTGCAAGGATGTAAATATTAAACACCCTTCTCCGCGTGGAGGGCCAATAGCGGTTTATACCTTGGATCAATTGCCGGGTAAGACGGTGAGGTTAAAAATTAATCTGGCTGAAAAAGAGCGGCCATCGACAATAGATAGATGGGTAGAGTTTTCTAATGGTTGGAAACGTTGTATGGGTGATGGTTTCGAAGATCGATATGGATTCTGTAAAGTTGATAAAAATGAATTTAGTCATTTTCTAATGCCTGATGGTAAGAAGTGCACTATCTATCCAGGTTGTACGGAATAAGTAAGGTTGATTAATTGTGATGTCTGATCGTGTAGATGGTGTAGATTTAAGAGGCCGAATGTTTACCTGTCCAGTCCAAGGTAAACAGTCAACCTTTCAATTAACTGATGAGTTTGGAGTGGGTGATGCCTATGCCGGGCTAGCTTATGAAGCGGTCGACTCAGAAGGGTTTAAATATAGCGGTGTGCTTAATGCATTGGGTGTAGGTAAAGTAAGGAATCACTTCGCAGGCCCCATCGCGCTTACGTTTCTATCGTTGCTTCAAGGGCAGAAAGGTTATTACCATGATCTGGTTATTAGAGATAGCTACCCCCTAAAAATTACCGAGCTCCAAGTCAGGGCCGAACAAACACGCTATTTCAATAAAGATGGGAGCCGCCCGCTCAACAACCCAGCACTTCTCCTGACTGATACGGACTTTTACCAAGTTGAAGTTCGTCATTTGGTGGAGTACGTGTCGCACTTGCCGCCCTTGGTGGAGTGCCATTACCCGCCTTCCGAGGGCGCCCGACAGTTGATGGTCAAGCACAGCCCGCGAGGCGTGTGCATGCTCGGCAGCCGACATACCATTCTGCAAGTGCGGCCTTTGCGTGCCTTGCGCCCCATGCTCTCCACCGACCCACAGTTTTGCGCGTTGAACCTGTATCAGTTGGCGCTGATGGCCACACTAAGTTATTGCCCTTTTGGTCAAGCACCGGGCAAGCACCCGATATATGAGGCCAGTGTCAGTTTTAAACAGGTGCCGAGCTCGGGTAACTGGTTTGGTGATGCATTGGCCAAATACCAGCAACTTGGGCGCGTCGATGCCGGGCAGACTCAGGCGTATTACCCGCTGTATGAGGATGTGCCGTACTCCAGACGTTTTGAAATCGTGCCTTTTGACCCAGTCTTGTATCCGATAAATCAACCTCGGCAGGGGCCCGAGCAGGAAAGCCCGGCTAAAGTCCATTTTTTGGATGATCGAGGCGATATTATCGACACGGATACTCAGGCTTTTGCGACCCATAGCGATGAAATCATCTTGATCGCTGTTCGCGGTACCAGCGAATTGGGGCCAGATGGCCTGAGGGATATTGATGCCTTTCAAGTGCCGTTCGAGGAAGGTAAAGGTGCGGTTCACCGCGGCTTTTATGAGGCAGCTAAGAAAGCCAATGACTTTGCAACCAAGTACCTCGATAAGTTTTACGCGGGCCAAACAATTCTGATCTGTGGCCACAGTCTGGGTGGGGCTATCGCTTTAATCCTGTCGGAAATGCTGCGGCGCAAACCGGAGCGTTACAACATCTTGCTCTACACCTACGGCGCCCCTCGCGCAGGCGATGCAACGTTTGTCCAGGGCGCCGAATCTTTAGTGCATCACCGTATGGTCAATCACAACGATCCAGTCCCCAGCGTGCCTGCAACCTGGATGAAGATTAAGCCCGGCAAGCCGATGCCCGCCGTCGGGATTCGTTTCCGGCAAGTGCCCGCCGAGTTTGCGGTGTATATCACCAGCATGATCAATGTTGGCGGTGAGCCGTATGCTCATCATGGGCAGTTGCAGCACTTTATGCCGGTGGATTTCGGTGGCAACGAGGTGTCTCAAATGTTGTGGGCGCCGGGTTGTGAAACGTTGGCCCAGCACGCTGCGTGCAGCCTCGCCCTTGCGCAACACGAAGGGCTGCCCATGCGAGGTAGTTTGATCGAACAAGTGATGGAGGCGGGTGATCACTCCATGACCGGGGGCTATGTCCCGCACAGTTGGGCCACCCTTCGCCGCTGGCAAGAAGCACTGGACAACACGCGCCCACGGGTGACCGGGCGAGAAGTTGAATGGGTGGATGAAATGTTGGCGCGCATTGAGGCGCAGGTGAAAGAGCGGCGCAGCCAATTGAGCCATGCGACTGATCCGTTTATACGTGTTTCACAAATGGAGATCGGTGCTCTGCTCAGCGAGGCGCAAAAAATAAGAACGACCCGTGATCGTTTGCAAACATTGGGTCTTCACACGGTGCAACTGAAAGACGTCTATGGCAGCTGTGCGGCAGATGCTGAAGGTCTGGCCGAGAGTGTCGAGCGCTGGCAGGCCAACAGCGAGAATACCCGCATCGAGCAACTGGCCATGGCGCCCAAGGGGCTTACCATGGCCGAGCTGGATGCCTCGCTGGGCATTCATGTGGCGGGTGCACCCTATAAGGGTGACATTCTGGATGTGTCGTAGCGGTGAACCGCTAGCGGCAAGCCACAAGCCACAAGCTACAAGCCACAAGCATAAAACCGCTTCAAACTTGCCGCTTGCAGCTAACCCCCTTGACGCTCTCTTCGTCAGAAGAGATCTATTGGCGCCCCGTCTTCTGCTGGCAGCGGGCTGCCCGGTGCCGGGGTGCTGCCCAGTTCGCTGTTGGTCGGCGGTGTGTCTTCGCTTTTGAACAGTTCAAAGTAGGCGCCCGGTGTGCCCGGTGAGGCAATGCGGCCGCTGGCCGGGTCGATGCGCAGGCTGAGGATGCCTTCCGGCTCGGCCTGGGTGTGCGCAGGCTTGCCTTTGAGCGCGCCGCCCATGTAGCTCATCCAGATCGGCAGGGCCACGGTGCCGCCGTACTCGCGACGGCCAAGGCTCACGGGCTGGTCGAAGCCAGTCCATACGGTGGTCACGTAATCGGCGTTGTAGCCCGAGAACCATGCATCTTTTGACTCGTTGGTGGTACCGGTTTTGCCTGCCAGATCGGTACGGCCCAGCGCCAGGGCGCGTCGGCCAGTGCCGCGTTTGATCACGTCCTGCAGCATGCTGGTGAGGATGTAAGTGGTGCGCCCGTCAACGATACGCTCAGCGACGGCCTGGGTTTCTGCGGTGGGCAGGCCGGGGGCGGCGTTGATGGTGTCAATGGTCAGCGCGGCGGCCTCTGCAGGCACGTCTTTGCTGGCGTTTTTTGGAACGCTTGGCGGGTTGGCCACGAACAGGGTTTCGCCGTTGCGGCTTTCAATCTTGTCGATCAGGTACGGCGTGATTTTGTAACCGCCGTTGGCAAAGGTGCTCCAGCCGGTGGCGATTTCCATCGGCGTCAGGGTGGCAGTACCCAGGGCCAGCGACAGGTTGCGCGGCAGGTCCTGCTTGTTGAAGCCGAACTTGCTGATGTAGTCGATGGTGCGGTCGACACCCAGGCTTTGCAGGGTGCGGATCGAGACCAGGTTGCGCGACTTGTACAGCGCTTCACGCAGCGGGATCGGGCCGAGGAAGGTGTTGGTGTCGTTCTTCGGACGCCAGACCTTGTCCAGGTACTCATCGACAAACACGATCGGTGCGTCGTTTACCAGGGTGGCGGCGGTGTAACCGTTATCCAGGGCGGCGCTGTAAATGAACGGTTTGAAGCTGGAGCCCGGTTGGCGTTTGGCCTGGGTGGCACGGTTGTAGTTGCTTTGCTCGAAGGCAAAACCGCCCACCAATGCACGAATAGCGCCGTTGTCCGGGTCAAGGGACACCAGCGCGCCTTGCACGTCAGGGACCTGGCTGAATTTGTAGGTGCCATTGGCTTGCGCTTGCAGGCGAATCAAATCGCCAACTTGGGCCACATCCGAAGGCTGCTTGGGCATCGGGCCCATGCTGTTGGTGTTAATGAACTTGCGCGCCCATTTCATGCTGTCCCACGGGACGTGAGCCTCGCCGTTACGGGTCAGGACTTGCAGGCCGTCTTTGTCGACCTGGGTCACGATGGCCGGCTCAAGCCCGCTGATGGTGCGCTGCTTGGTCAGCTCCTGAGCCCAGGCCGACGGGGATTTACCGGCAAAGCGTGCTTCAGGGCCGCGATAGCCGTGGCGCTGGTCGTAGACCATCAAGCCGTCTTCAACCGACTTGTTGGCCAGCTCTTGCAGGTCGCTTGGGACCGTCGTAGTCACGCGATAACCTTCGGTGTAGGCCTCGCTGCCATAACGGCCGACCATTTCGGCACGGGCCATTTCAGCGATATAAGGCGCGTTCACTTCTGGCGTCGGCACGTGGTAGCTGGCGTTCACCGGTTCGGCAATCGCGGCTTCATAACTGGCCTGGTCGATTTTGCCCAGCTTGTACATGCGGCCCAAAATCCAGTCGCGGCGTTCTTTACTGCGCACCGGGTTGGCCAGCGGGTTGAAGCGCGAAGGGGCTTTTGGCAGACCGGCAATCATGGCCATCTGCGCCAGGCTCAGGTCGCGAATCGACTTGCCGTAGTAAACCTGCGCAGCAGACTCGATGCCGTAAGCGCGGTTACCCAGGTAAATCTTGTTCACGTACAGCTCAAGGATCTCGTCCTTGGTCAGCTCGCGTTCGATTTCCAGAGCCAGCAGGATTTCGTTGGTTTTGCGTGAAAAACTCCGCTCACTGGTGAGGAAATAGTTCTTCGCCACCTGCATCGTGATGGTGCTGCCACCCGATTGTATGTGTCCGCTTTTTACCAACTGGCTGGCGGCACGCATCAGGCTGCTCGGGTCAACCCCGTAATGATTGGCGAAGTTGTCATCTTCTGCCGAGAGCAGGGCATTGATGAAATTGGGCGGAATGTCGGCGAACTTGATCGGAGAGCGGCGCATTTCGCCAAACTCTGCAATCAATTTCCCGTCGCTGGTGTAGACCCGCAAAGGAATCTGCAACTGGATGCTTCTCAACGACTCTACGGACGGCAAGCCAGGACTAAGATAGAGAAACGCGCCGCTGAGCACGAGCAAAAGCCCGCAGACCACGGCAACGAAAGACCACCCGAAAAACTTCAGCAGACGAATCAAGGCTTTTGGATTTCCAGATTAAGAAATGGGTTTGCACGTCAGGGTAGTGCGCATGCTGCGCCGGGTCGACGATGCGGAAAAAAACGCCCGGCATTATAAGCATTTTTCGGCTGCCAGCGTCATGGGCCGCATGTCAGAACGGGTTATGAACGGATCTCATTTTTTACCCTCCGTAAGTCACGGAATGCATTAGGGAAAATCACAGTGCCCGGATATTTTTGTAAAGCCCGCCAGCGGTATGTGGGTGTCGACATTGGTTCGCACACGATAAAAATTGTCGAATTGAGCCGTTCAAACGGCCCCTTCCAGCTGGAGGCTTATGCGGTTGAACCGCTGCCCGCCACGCTCATGGACGATCAGACCAGCGCCGAGCCGAAAAGTGTCGCCCAGGTGCTGCTCAAGGCGCTGGGTGCTGCCTCGGTGTCGGCTCGTGAGGCGGTGGTAGCGCTCCCGGACACGCACGTCATCTGTAAACACCTTGAGGTGGACGCCGGGCTCAGCGACGACGATCTGGAGCTGTACGTACGGCTAGAGGCCGAGCAATACATTCCGTATGCACTGGACGAAGCAGCCCTGGATTTCGATGTGTTGGGGCCTTCACCGAACAATCCGGAAAAACTGCAAGTGCTGTTGGTGACGTGCCGCCAGCACACCTTGGCGTGGTACGAGGCGGTGCTGAGCCAGGCCGGGCTAAAGGCGCGGGTGGTCGCGGTTCAGGCCCATGCGCTGGCGCGGGCGATTGAAGGCGCAACACCGTTGGGCGCTGAGGCGCAACTACCGGCCACCGTGGCCGTGATCGACGTCGCGGGCCACACCGCGCTGCTCAGTATCGTGCACCAAGGGCAGGTGCTTTACGCCCGGGAGCTGTTGTTTGGCGCCGACACACGTGAAGAGGGCGCCTTTAAACCGGGCGCGCTGGAGCAGGTGAAGCGCGGGCTTGAGCAATACGCCGAATCAGTTGTAGCGCCCGCCGTGCAATCGCTTTGGTTGGCGGGGCCAATCGGCGCCCGCAGCGGCCTCGGCGCCTGGTTTGAGGCCCTCCTCGGGCTGCCCGTGAACGTTGCCAACCCGTTTTCGCAAATGACCATTAGCCCTTTGGTTACACCTCAAGCCTTGCGTTGCGATGCCCCGATGTTGTTGACTGCCTGCGGTCTGGCCTTGAGGGGGTTTGATTAATGGCGAGCATCAACTTACTGCCGTGGCGCACCCTGTTGCGAGAAAAACGACGTAAGCGTTTTGTAGTCGTACTGATCGCACTGTCAGCGGTGGCGGTAGGCGGGTTGTTTGTGATCGACCACTTTATTGACCGGGCGGTTGAACGACAGCTGGCGCGCAACGACTTGATCAGAAGCTCAATGGTGCAACTGGATGGTCGTGCCGAGCAGATCGACCAGTTGAAAGTGCGCCGCGAACAACTGCTTGAGCGCATGCAGACCATCGAAACGCTACAGGGCAACCGGTCTGACAGCGGGATCATTTTGGAGCAGCTGGCGCGCAGCTTGCCCAAGGGCGTATTTTTTACTGACGTAAAAATGTCTGACCAGACCCTTGTGATCACCGGGGTGGCGCAATCCAACAGCCTTGTTGCCGAGCTGATGCGCAACCTGGACGCCTCGCATTGGCTTGAAGCCCCCGTGCTGATTGATGTGCAGGCAGGTCCTAGCCCAAATGAAGGGCCGCAGCGCTTGTTCCAAATGAGCGTGCGCCAAACGCGGCATGCCCACACCGGCGCCCAGTTCTGATGGTTGCTCACTGGTTGGCGCGCCTGAGCCATTTTGATCTGCGAGACCTGAACGTTGAGCGTGTCAGCAATGGCTCGTTTAGGCTCAAGGCCGCGGTTGCACTGTTGTTGGTGGGTGCGGTGCTGGTGATGGGCTACGGGCTGATGCTACGGGCGCCGCTTAACCAGCTTGCCCAGCAGCGTGACGCCGAAGTGACACTGCATGGCGAATTTGTTGCCAAGGCCGCTCAGGTCGCGAGCCTGGAAGCCCAGTTGCTGTCGATGCATGAGCTGGAAGCGGCGTTCAGCGACGTTTTAAAGCAACTGCCCGGTCAGGCCCAAGTGCCCGGCCTGCTGGACGACATGTCTCGTCTCGGCCAGACCAGCGGCTTGCAGATCGAACACATTCAGTGGTCGCCCGAGGTGTTGCAACCGTTCTACGCCGAGCTGCCGTTAAAGCTGGTGCTTATTGGCGGGTACCACGACCTGGGGCATTTCGTCAGCCAGTTGGCGGGCCTGCCGCGCATTGTCACCCTGCATGACTTCACCCTCACCCCACTCAACGAGACAAACGACGGCCAATTGCGCATGACGCTGTTGGCCAAGACCTACCGCACCTACGATCAAGGATAGATCCCATGAGTGTTGGCTTTCGACTACTCGGTGCCTGCTGTCTGGCGGGCCTGACGGGCTGCGATCACGCGCAAAGCCTTGCGCAACTGCAAGCCTCTTTACAGGCAGTGCCGGCGGGCCCGGTCGCTGTTATGGCGGCCGTACCGCGTGTAGAGCCTCCCGCGGTGGTGGCGTATGCAGCGGCCGGCTTGCGCAGCCCCTTTCAGGCGCAACTTGACGGCGGAGCAGAACGCTGGCAGCCCAGCTTGCTGGTGGCTGAAGACCTGGACAACGACCGCCCCCGGCATTTTCTGGAGGGGCTGGCCCTTGAGCAATTCGAGATGGTAGGCACGTTTTCCAATGAGCACGGGGCCAACGCCCTGTTGCGCGCCAATGGGCTCGTGCACCGTTTAAAGGTAGGCGATTACCTGGGGCGCAATAACGGGCAGGTTGCCTCGATCAATCGCGCACACGTTGAAGTGTTTGAAGTGATTTCAGATGGTCAGGGCGGTTGGCTGGAAAGGTCCCTGAGCATCCTTTTAAAGCAGCAGTCTTAACGGATAAACACCATGAAAAGGATTTCCCCGGTCTGTGCACTGGCGCTATGGAGTGCGCTGAATTCGCAGACAGCGCTGGCCATCGTCCAGCATCAACCCCCGTTATCAGCAAAACCCGCTGTTGTGGCGCCGCCCCCGGTGTATGTCGGGGAAAAGGTCTCGCTGAATTTTCAGGCCATTGAAGTGCGCACGGTGTTGCAGCTATTGGCCGAGTTTACCCAGTTCAATCTGGTGGTCAGTGATGCGGTGCAAGGCAGCATTACCCTCAATTTGCAGGAGGTGCCGTGGGATCAGGCGCTGGACTTGGTGCTGGCCAGCAAAGACCTTGGCAAACGCCTCGAAGGCAACGTGCTGTTGATTGCCCCCGCAGAAGAAATCGCCGCCCGTGAGCGCCACGAGTTGGAGGCGCATAACCAGCGGGCTGAGCTGGCGCCGTTGCGACGCGAATTGGTGCAGGTCAATTACGCCAAGGCCAGTGACATCGCCAAGCTGTTCCAGTCCGTCACCCACGGCCAGGACGGTATGGGCCCGCGCGGTTCAATCACCGTCGATGAGCGCACCAATAACATCATCGCGCTGCAGTCAGATGAGCAGTTGGCCGAACTGCGGCGCATCGTGGCGCAACTGGACGTGCCGGTTCGTCAAGTTATGATCGAAGCGCGCATTGTGGAAGCCGGGGTGGATTTCGAACGCCATCTGGGGGTGCGCTGGGGTGGCACCTTGAACGTGGGGGGGGACTGGAGTGTCGGTGGCACTGGCGCTGGGGCGGGCGAGATGAGTGCGCCCTTTGTCGACATGGGCGTCAGGGGCAATACCTCAGGCTTGGGCATCGCCTTTATCAGCAACAATGTCTTGCTGGACCTTGAGTTGAGCGCCATGGAAAAAACCGGTAATGGCGAAATCATCTCTCAGCCCAAAGTGGTCACGTCCGACAAAGAGACCGCCAAAATCCTTAAAGGCACTGAAATTCCTTACCAGGAGTCCAGTGCCAGCGGCGCCACCTCGGTGTCGTTCAAAGAGGCCTCCCTGTCGCTGGAGGTGACCCCGCAAATCACCCCGGACAACAGCGTCATCATGGACGTGGTGGTGACCAAGGACGAGCCGGACTACATGAACATGGTCAATGACGTGCCGCCGATCAAAAAGAACGAGGTCAACGCCAAGGTGCTGGTCAAAAATGGCGAAACCATCGTAATCGGCGGTGTTTTCTCAAATACTCAAAGCAATGTGGTAGATAAAGTGCCATTTTTGGGCGATCTGCCGTATGTTGGCCGACTTTTCCGTAAAGACGTTGTTCTGGAAAAAAAATCCGAGCTGCTGGTGTTCCTTACTCCGCGTATTATGAGCAACCAGGCGATTGCTGTGAGTCATTGATTCTGTGCGAAATTTGATTCTTGTTGGGCCCATGGGGGCTGGTAAAAGCACCATCGGACGTTTGCTGGCCAAAGAGCTGCACCTGCCATTTAAAGATTCCGATAAGGAAATTGAAGTGCGCACCGGTGCCAATATCCCGTGGATCTTCGATAAAGAAGGTGAGCCAGGCTTTCGTGATCGCGAGTCGGCCATGATCGCCGAGCTGTGCGAGGCCGATGGCGTGGTGTTGGCGACGGGCGGCGGTGCGGTGATGCGCCCCGAAAACCGCAAAGCGTTGTGGGCGGGCGGGCGCGTGGTGTATTTGCATGCATCGGTTGAGCAGCAGGTTGCCCGCACCGCGCGCGATCGCAATCGGCCCTTGCTGCGCACCGCCAACCCCGAGAAAACCCTGCGCGATTTGCTGGCCATGCGTGACCCGCTTTATCGAGAAATCGCCGACCTGGTGGTAGAAACCGATGAGCGGCCGCCACGAATGGTGGTTCTGGATATTCTCGAGCGGCTGGGGCAGCTGCCTCCCCGTTAAAGTGCGCCACGAAATGCGTTATCCTCGGCGCCGACCATGACCGCTCAGCGGCATGCCATCACTTGATAATTGCGAAACAAGGCACGGGGTTTCATGCAGACACTGAAGGTTGATCTAGGCGAGCGTAGTTACCCAATTCACATTGGCGAAGGTTTGTTGGATCAGCCCGAGTTGCTGGCCCCGCATATCGCTGGCCGCCAAGTGGCGATTGTGACCAATGAAACCGTTGCGCCACTCTACCTCGAGCGTCTGACGCGCAGCCTCGCGCAGTATTCTGTGGTGCCGATCATCCTGCCGGATGGCGAAGCGCACAAAAACTGGGAAACCCTGCAGCTAATCTTTGATGGCCTGCTCACTGCCCGTCATGACCGTCGCACCACCGTGGTCGCCCTGGGTGGCGGCGTAGTGGGTGACATGGCCGGTTTTGCGGCGGCGTGCTACCAGCGCGGCGTTGATTTTATTCAGGTGCCGACCACCTTGCTGTCCCAGGTCGATTCGTCGGTGGGCGGCAAAACCGGCATCAACCACCCGCTGGGCAAAAACATGGTGGGCGCGTTCTACCAGCCCAACCTGGTGCTGATCGATACCCAAACCCTCAACACCTTGCCTGAGCGCGAGCTGTCGGCAGGCCTGGCAGAAGTCATCAAGTACGGGCTGATCTGCGACGAGCCGTTCCTGACCTGGCTTGAAGACAACATGGATGCCCTGCGCGGCCTTGATCAACAGGCTCTGACCGCAGCGATTTATCGTTCATGCGAGGCCAAGGCCATCGTTGTGGGCGCTGACGAACGCGAGTCGGGTGTACGCGCTACGCTTAACTTGGGCCATACGTTTGGCCACGCGATCGAAACCCACATGGGCTATGGCGTGTGGTTGCATGGCGAAGCGGTGGCGACTGGCACCGTGATGGCGCTGGAAATGTCCGCACGTCTGGGCTGGATCACAAACGCCGAGCGTGACCGCGGGATTCGCCTGTTCGAGCGCGCCGGTTTGCCGGTGGTGCCGCCTGCTGAAATGAGCCCGGCTGATTTCATGCAGCACATGGCAGTTGATAAAAAAGTGATCGACGGTCGTATGCGCCTGGTGCTGTTGCGTCGCATCGGTGAAGCGACAGTGACCGACGATTATCCACAAGAGGTTCTACAAGCCACGCTGGGTGCGGATTACCGCGCACTGGCTCAGCTTAAAGGTTAATAAGATCCCGATGACTAGTTTGCATGCCGACGAGGCGTTCCTCGGTCACTTCCAGCTGACCCATGACCCGTTCGCCCCTCGGGTGCCGGGTTTCAAGTTTTTCCCTGCACAGCGCAAGCCCGTGCTGGGGCAATTGCACCACCTCGCCCGTTACAGCCAGTTGCTGCTGGTAGTGACCGGCCCTGAAGGCAGCGGCAAGACCTTGCTGCGCCAGGCACTGGTGGCCAGCACCAACAAGCAGTCGGTACAGAGCGTGGTGGTGTCGGCGCGCGGTGCGGGCGATGCGGCGGGAATTTTGCGCCAGGTGGCACAAACCCTGAACGTGGCCCGGCCTGAAGTCGACGCGATCCTCAAGCAAGTGGTGCAATTGGCCCTCACCGGCCAAGAAGTCTACTTGCTGGTCGATGATGCCGAGCAGCTCGACGACTCTGCTCAGGAAGCCTTACTGGGCCTGGCCGCCGGTACGCCGGAAGGCCGTCCGCATGTCTTTTTGTTCGGCGAGCCATCGATGATTGCCGGGCTTGAGCAGCTCAGCGGTGATGAAGAGCGCTTCCACGTCATCGAATTGCAGCCCTACACCGAAGAAGAAACCCGCGAGTATCTGGCTCAGCGCCTTGAAGGTGCAGGGCGCGGAATCGAACTCTTTAGCGCTCAGCAGATCTCAGATATACATGAGAGCTCTGGAGGTTGGCCTGGCATCATCAATCAGGTCGCCCGCGATGCAATGATCGAAGCCATGATTGCCAGCCGTTCAGCGGTCAAGCGTCCAAGTATGGGGTTCAAAATGCCGAAGAAGCACGTATTGGCCATTGGTGCCGTTGTGGTCGTGGCGGTTGCCGCAGCTGTGTTGATTCCTGGCCGGGGCAAAACGCCAACCGCGCCAAATGCTGAACAGGGGCAATTGCCACTGGGTCAGGCCGCGCCGAAAAATGGCGCTAACCCGTCGATTGATTTCGCCGGTTCTTCCCAGCCGATGCCATTGCCGCTGGTTGGCCAATCGCAACCGGTGATGCGTGGCCCGCTGGCTGAAGCCGCAGGTGGCATTAGCGAAGGCGACGATGGCGGTGCGCCTGCGGTCGACGGCGGTGTGGCTAACCCACCAACCGTCACCACCACCGCGCCACCGGTGGGCGTGCCGTCTGGCCCGGCGCCTGCGCCTGCGCCGCGTCCAACACCAGCGCCTGCGGTGGCTGCGACCAAACCTGCACCTGCGCCAGCCGCCAAGCCTGCTCCGGCCCCGGCTCCCAAGCCTGCGGCCAAACCTGCTGAGAAGCCGGTGACTGTGGCCAAGGCTGCACCGGGCGGTAGCTGGTACGCCAGCCAACCGGCCAGCAACTACGTGGTGCAGATCGTCGGCACCAGCTCTGAAGCGTCAGCGCAAAATGTCGCCAAAGAGTTGGGTGGCGAAGCCCGTTACTTCAAGAAATCCTTGAACGGCAAGCCGCTGTATGTCGTGACTTACGGCAATTTCCCAAGCCATGCCGCCGCCACTGCGGCAATCAAGAACTTGCCAGCGAAGACGCAGGCTGGTAAACCTTGGCCTCGCACTGTCGCCAGCGTCCAACAAGAACTGGCAGCAGCTCGCTGATGAGACGGCGACCTTACCCAGGTCGCCGTTCTAGGCTCTGCACGAAATGTATCTGCGCTCGGTTATGCGGCGTTGAAAACAGGCTCGGAATGCTCATTTACAACCCGTAAACTCCGCTTCCTCGCCTGTTTTCGCCTTGCCTAACCTACGCTCGAAAACATTTCGTACAGACCCTTACCCATCAAAATATTCGCCCAGCATGCGACTTAATCGAGTCGCATGCGTTGTGGTGTCTGCGCCGTGCGGCGGTCAACATCAAAAATGTTTTGACTAGCACGAGCAATCGCTTTAAACCTTCATCAATGCGACATAAATTTACGGTTAATCGCCGCTTAATTTGTGGGTCTTTGCGACGGTGTGTAAAATGGCCACCCTTTTGCTACCGCTAAGCTGGCGTACGTTCAGCGCGGAAAGCAGGTGGTTGAATTAAAAAGAAATTTGCCCCTTTTTGGGGCAGCCTGGTGAGAAAGTGTCTATGAAAGCAGGTCTGTACCACCCCGATGAATTCAAGGATAACTGTGGTTTCGGCCTGATAGCCCATATGCAGGGCGAACCCAGTCATACCCTATTGCAAACCGCCATTGAGGCCCTGACCTGCATGACCCACCGCGGTGGGATCAACGCAGACGGCAAGACCGGTGACGGTTGTGGCCTGCTGATTCAAAAGCCCGATCAGTTCTTGCGTGCAGTCGCCAAAGAACAGTTCGGCACTGAGTTGCCCAAGCAATATGCGGTCGGCATGGTGTTTTTTAACCAGGACCCGATCAAAGCCGAAGCGGCCCGCGCCCACATGAACCGCGAAATCCTCGCGGCGGGCCTGCAATTGGTGGGCTGGCGCAAAGTCCCGATTGATACCAGCGTGCTGGGTCGTCTGGCGCTGGAGCGTCTGCCACAAATCGAGCAAGTGTTCATCGCAGGCGACGGCCTCAGCGATCAGGACATGGCGATCAAGCTGTTCAGCGCCCGTCGCCGTTCCTCGGTGGCCAACGCAGCGGACACCGATCACTACATCTGCAGCTTTTCTCACAAGACCATTATCTATAAAGGCCTGATGATGCCGGCGGACTTGACCGCCTTCTATCCAGACCTGAGTGACGAGCGCCTGCAAACCGCCATCTGCGTGTTCCACCAGCGCTTCTCCACCAACACCCTGCCGAAATGGCCGCTGGCTCAGCCATTCCGCTTTCTCGCCCACAACGGCGAGATCAACACCATTACCGGCAACCGCAACTGGGCGCAGGCCCGTCGCACCAAGTTTGCCAATGACCTGATCGGCGACCTCGACGAGCTCGGCCCGCTGGTTAACCGCGTGGGTTCAGACTCCTCCAGCATGGACAACATGCTGGAGTTGATGGTCACCGGCGGCATAGACCTGTTCCGTGGCGTGCGCATGTTGATTCCACCGGCATGGCAGAACGTTGAAACCATGGACCCCGACCTGCGGGCGTTCTATGAGTACAACTCCATGCACATGGAACCGTGGGACGGCCCGGCGGGCGTGGTAATGACCGACGGTCGTTACGCGGTCTGCCTGCTCGACCGTAACGGCCTGCGCCCGGCGCGCTGGGTCACGACCACCAACGGCTACATCACCATCGCCTCCGAAATCGGCGTGTGGGACTACAAGCCTGAAGACGTGATCGCCAAAGGCCGCGTTGGCCCTGGGCAAATCCTTGCGGTCGATACCGAGACCGGCCAGGTGCTGGACACCGACTCCATCGACAACCGCTTGAAGTCGCGCCACCCGTACAAACAGTGGCTGCGCAAGAATGCCCTGCGCATTCAGGCCACCATTGAAGACAACGACCACGGCTCTGCGTTTTACGACGTCGATCAGCTCAAGCAATACATGAAGATGTACCAGGTCACGTTCGAAGAGCGCGATCAGGTGCTGCGCCCATTGGGCGAACAAGGCTACGAAGCCGTGGGCTCGATGGGTGACGACACGCCAATGGCCGTGCTGTCCCAGCGTGTGCGCACGCCGTACGACTACTTCCGCCAGCAGTTCGCGCAGGTCACCAACCCGCCGATCGACCCGCTGCGTGAAGCCATCGTCATGTCGCTGGAAATCTGCCTCGGTGCCGAGCGCAACATCTTCCAGGAATCGCCGGAGCACGCCTCGCGCGTCATCCTCAGTTCGCCTGTGATCTCGCCAGCCAAATGGCGTTCGCTGATGAACCTCGACCTGCCGGGCTTTGAGCGTCAGATCATCGACCTCAACTACGACCAGTCGATCGGCCTTGAAGCCGCTGTGCGCAACATCGCCGACCAGGCCGAAGAAGCCGCGCGTGCGGGCCATAGCCAGATCGTCTTGACCGACCGTCATATCGCGCCGGGCAAGCTGCCGGTCCACGCCTCGCTGGCCGTGGGCGCTGTACACCACCGCCTGACCGAAAAAGGCCTGCGCTGCGACAGCAACATCCTGGTCGAAACCGCGACCGCTCGCGACCCGCATCACTTTGCCGTGCTGATCGGCTTCGGCGCCTCGGCGGTGTACCCGTTCCTGGCCTACGAAGTGCTGGGCGACTTGATCCGTACTGGCGAAGTGCTGGGCGACCTTTACGAAGTGTTCAAAAACTACCGTAAAGGCATCACCAAAGGCCTGCTCAAGATCCTCTCGAAGATGGGCATCTCGACCATTGCGTCCTACCGCGGTGCGCAACTGTTCGAAGCCATTGGCCTGTCCGAAGAAGTCTGCAACCTGAGCTTCCGTGGTGTGCCAAGCCGCATCAAAGGCGCGCGTTTTGTCGACCTTGAAGCCGAGCAAAAACTGCTCGCCGCTGAAGCCTGGAGCCCGCGCAAAGCCATCCAGCAAGGCGGTCTGCTCAAGTACGTACACGGTGGCGAGTACCACGCCTACAACCCGGACGTGGTCGCCACCCTGCAAGCGGCTGTGCAGCAGGGCGATTACAGCAAGTTCAAGGAATACACCGCACTGGTCGACAAACGCCCGGTGTCGATGATCCGCGACCTGTTCCAGGTCAAAACCCTCGATACGCCATTGGCCATCGACGAGATCGAACCGCTGGACTCGATCCTCAAGCGTTTCGACTCGGCCGGTATCTCGCTCGGCGCCTTGTCGCCAGAAGCGCACGAAGCCCTGGCTGAAGCCATGAACCGCTTGGGCGCCCGCTCCAACTCCGGTGAAGGCGGCGAAGACCCGGCGCGTTACGGCACTATCAAAAGCTCGAAAATCAAACAAGTGGCCACCGGCCGTTTCGGCGTCACGCCGGAATACCTGGTCAACGCTGAAGTGCTGCAAATCAAGGTTGCCCAAGGCGCCAAGCCAGGTGAGGGCGGGCAACTGCCAGGCGGCAAGGTCAACGGCCTGATCGCCAAGCTGCGCTATGCCGTGCCCGGCGTGACCCTGATTTCGCCACCGCCGCACCACGACATCTACTCCATTGAAGACTTGTCGCAGCTGATCTTTGACCTCAAGCAGGTCAACCCTAAAGCGCTGGTTTCGGTGAAGCTGGTAGCTGAAGCGGGCGTAGGCACCATCGCCGCTGGCGTGGCCAAGGCGTATGCCGACCTGATCACCATCTCCGGCTACGACGGCGGTACCGGTGCATCGCCGCTGACCTCGATCAAGTACGCGGGCGCGCCGTGGGAACTGGGCCTGGCGGAAACCCACCAGACCCTGCGCGGCAACGACCTGCGCGGCAAAGTGCGGGTGCAGACCGACGGCGGCCTGAAAACCGGCCTCGACGTGATCAAGGCGGCGATCCTGGGCGCTGAAAGCTTCGGCTTCGGCACCGCGCCAATGATCGCGCTGGGCTGCAAATACCTGCGTATTTGCCACCTCAACAACTGCGCGACCGGTGTGGCCACACAGAACGAATCGCTGCGTAAAAACCACTACATCGGCACCGTCGACATGGTGGTCAACTTCTTCACCTACGTGGCTGAAGAAACCCGCGAGTGGCTGGCCAAGCTGGGCGTGCGCAGCCTTGAAGAGCTGATCGGGCGTACCGATCTGCTGGACATCCTGCCGGGCGAAACCGCCAAGCAGCACAACCTTGACCTCACGCCGTTGCTGGGCAGTGACCACATCCCGGCTGACAAGCCGCAGTTCTGCCAGGTTGACCGCAACCCGCCGTTCGACCAAGGCCTGCTGGCCGAGCAGATGCTCGACATGGCCCGCTCGGCGATCAACGACCTGAGCGGTGCCGAGTTCGACCTCGACATCTGCAACTGCGACCGTTCGATTGGTGCACGGATCTCGGGTGAAATCGCCCGTGCTCACGGCAACCAGGGCATGGCCAAGGCGCCGATCACGTTCCGCTTCAAAGGCACTGCCGGTCAGAGCTTTGGTGTGTGGAACGCCGGTGGTTTGAACCTGTACCTGCAAGGCGACGCCAACGACTACGTGGGCAAAGGCATGACCGGCGGCAAGCTGGTGATCGTGCCGCCTGCGGGCAGCGTCTACAAAACTCAGGACAGCGCCATTGTTGGCAACACCTGCCTGTACGGCGCCACCGGCGGCAAGCTGTTTGCCGCAGGCACCGCAGGCGAGCGTTTCGCCGTGCGTAACTCCGGTGCCCACACCGTGGTGGAAGGCACAGGGGATCACTGCTGCGAATACATGACGGGCGGCTTTGTCTGCGTATTGGGCAAAACCGGTTACAACTTCGGCTCAGGCATGACCGGCGGTTTCGCCTACGTGCTGGATCAGGACAACACGTTCGTCGACAAGGTGAACCACGAGTTGGTGGAGATCCAGCGTATCAGCGGCGAAGCGATGGAAGCCTATCGCAACCACCTGCAACACGTGCTGGACGAATACGTTGAGGAAACCAACAGCGAGTGGGGCCGTAATCTCGCGGAAAACCTCGATGATTACCTGCGTCGTTTCTGGATGGTCAAGCCTAAGGCTGCCAGCTTGAAAACGTTGCTTTCCAGCATCCGTGCCAACCCGCAGTGATATGCGCCTGAAGAGTTTGATGAGGTTTTAACAATGGCTGAACGTCTGAGTAACGACTTCCAGTTCATCGATGTCGGGCGCAAAGATCCGAAGAAGAAACTGTTACGTCAACGCAAAAAAGAGTTCGTGGAAATCTACGAACCCTTCAAACCCCAGCAGTCGGCCGATCAGGCCCACCGCTGCCTGGGGTGCGGTAACCCGTACTGTGAATGGAAATGCCCTGTGCATAACTTCATTCCCAACTGGCTTAAGCTTGTGGCCGAGGGCAACATCCTCGCTGCCGCTGAACTGTCGCACCAAACCAACACCCTGCCCGAAGTGTGCGGCCGGGTGTGCCCGCAAGACCGTCTGTGCGAGGGCGCTTGCACCCTCAACGACGGTTTTGGCGCGGTGACCATCGGTTCGGTCGAGAAGTACATCACTGACACCGCCTTCGCCATGGGCTGGCGCCCGGATATGTCCAAAGTGGTGCCGACCGGCAAGCGCGTGGCAATCATCGGTGCCGGGCCTGCGGGCCTGGGCTGCGCTGACGTGCTGGTGCGTGGCGGGGTGACCCCGGTGGTCTTCGACAAGAACCCGGAAATCGGCGGTCTGCTGACCTTCGGTATCCCGGAGTTCAAGCTGGAGAAAACCGTACTGAGCAATCGCCGCGAAGTCTTCACCGGCATGGGTATCGAGTTCCGCCTCAATACCGAAATCGGCAAAGACATCAGCATGGAAGAACTGCTGGCCGAGTACGACGCGGTCTTCATGGGCATGGGCACCTACACCTACATGAAAGGTGGTTTTGCCGGTGAAGACTTGCCGGGCGTGCATGACGCGCTGGATTTCTTGATTGCCAACGTCAATCGCAACCTTGGCTTTGAAAAAACGCCGGAAGATTTCGTCGACATGAAAGGCAAAAAGGTCGTGGTGCTGGGCGGTGGTGACACCGCCATGGACTGTAACCGTACCTCGATCCGCCAGGGTGCCAAGTCGGTGACCTGTGCGTACCGTCGTGACGAAGCCAACATGCCCGGTTCGCGCAAAGAGGTTAAAAACGCCAAAGAAGAAGGCGTGAAATTCCTCTACAACCGTCAGCCGATTGCGATTGTCGGTGACGGCAAGGTGGAAGGCGTGAAAGTGGTCGAGACCCGTCTCGGCGAGCCGGACGCCCGTGGCCGTCGCAGCCCTGAGCCGATTCCGGGTTCCGAAGAGATCATCCCGGCAGACGCCGTGATCATCGCGTTCGGCTTCCGCCCGAGCCCGGCGCCGTGGTTTGAGCAGTTCGACATCGCCACCGACAGCCAGGGCCGCGTGATTGCGCCTGAGCAGTCGCAGTTCAAGCACCAGACCAGCCACCCGAAGATCTTTGCCGGTGGCGACATGGTGCGCGGATCTGACCTGGTGGTGACGGCGATCTTCGAAGGCCGCACCGCGGCAGAAGGGATCATGGACTACCTGGGCGTCTAACCTGCCCCCTGTAGCCGCTGCCGCAGGCTGCGATCGAGCCCGAAGGGGTCGTGCTTTTCTTTGAAGAGCGAAGGCCCTTCGGCCCTTATCGCAGCCTGCGGCAGCG